>NZ_JBQEPD010000019.1:2153-82105 GCF_052045675.1 Brucella sp. 22210 | reverse complement strand
GAAGATCAGAAAGGACCCACTATGTCCAAGAAGAAATGCGCGATCATTGGTTCCGGCAATATTGGCACGGATTTGATGATCAAGGTGATGCGCACGTCGAAGAATATCGAAATGGGCGCAATGGTCGGCATTGATCCGAATTCGGATGGTCTGGCACGCGCCGCACGGCTCGGCGTGCCGGTCACCCATGAAGGCATCGACGGGCTGCTGCGTATGCCGGAATATCGCGATATCGATATCGTGTTCGATGCAACCTCGGCCAAGGCGCATCTGCATAATGACGCGCTGTTGCAGAAGGACGGCAAGAAGGTCATCGACCTGACACCTGCCGCCATCGGCCCTTTCACCATTCCGGCCATCAATGGCGATGCCAATATCGACGAGCCGAACGTTAACATGGTCACATGCGGCGGTCAGGCGACGATCCCGATGGTCTATGCCGTCAAGCGCACCACCGACCGCGTGGTCTATGGCGAAATCGTCGCTTCGATCTCGTCGCGTTCGGCTGGTCCCGGCACCCGCGCCAATATCGATGAATTCACCGAAACCACGTCGAAGGCGATCCGTGATCTGGGCGGTGCCGAACGCGGCAAGGCGCTGATCATTCTCAACCCTGCCGAACCTCCGCTGATCATGCGCGATACGGTGTTTGTTCTGTCGCAGGGCGGCAGCCGCGAAGCCATCGAGGCTTCGATTGCCGAAATGGTCAAGACGGTTCAGGCCTATGTGCCGGGCTATCGCCTGAAGCAGAAAGTGCAGTTCGAAGTCATCGGCGATAATGCGCCGGTTCGCGTGCCGGGCATCGGGCTCGTATCGGGTCTCAAGACGACGATCCTGCTCGAGGTGGAAGGCGCTGCACATTATCTGCCTGCCTATGCCGGCAATCTCGACATCATGACATCCGCTGCATTGGTCACCGCCGATCATTGGGCAGCAAAAGCGCTTGCCAAGGAGGCTGCATAATGGCCCGCTCCAATCCCGATAAGCTCTATGTTCAGGATGTCACGCTGCGCGACGGCATGCATTCGATCCGCCACCAATACACGCTGAAGGATGTCGTCGCCATTGCGAAGGCGCTGGATGCAGCCAAGGTGGACGCGATTGAAATCACCCATGGTGACGGCCTTGCCGGTTCGACCTTCAATTATGGTTTTGGCCTGCATGACGATGTCGAATGGATCGGCGCGGTTGCCGACGCCTGCGAGCATGCCCGTGTCACCGTGCTGCTCATTCCGGGCATTGGCACGGTGCATGATCTGAAAGAAGCCTATGATGCCGGTGCACGTTCGGTTCGCGTTGCAACCCATTGCACCGAGGCCGATGTATCACGCCAGCATATCGAGGCTGCACGTGAACTGGGCATGGACACGATCGGCTTCCTGATGATGTCGCATATGGCTGAGCCGGAAAAGCTGGTCGAACAGGCGAAGCTGATGGAAAGCTATGGCGCGGAATGCGTCTATGTCACCGACTCGGCAGGCGCGCTGTTGCCGGAGCAATATACGCTGCGCGTCAAGGCGCTGCGCGATGCGCTGCGTCCGGAAACAGAAATCGGCGTTCACACCCACCACAATCTGACGCTTGGCGTTGCCAATGCCGTTGCCGGTATCGAAGCGGGCGCTGTTCGCGTCGATGCATCGCTGGCAGGCATGGGGGCAGGGGCCGGTAATGCGCCGCTTGAAGGCCTGATCGCCGTTCTCAACCGCAAGGGCATTGATACGGGCTGCGACCTCTATGGCCTGATGGATGCAGCTGACGATCTGGTGCGTCCGTTGCAGGACCGCCCGGTGCGGGTGGACCGTGAAAGCCTCTCGCTCGGCTATGCGGGCGTTTATTCGAGCTTCCTGCGTCATGCGGAAAACGCCTCGAAACTCTATGGCGTCGATACGCGCGAAATCCTCATCGAACTTGGCAAGCGCCGCATGGTCGGCGGTCAGGAAGACATGATCATCGACGTCGCCCTCGACATTCTCAAAAACAAGGCCGCGTAAGCAATCGGGTGTCCGATGTTCGACTGAAAAATAGTAGCGATACGAGTTGAAGTGGTGAGCTAATTCTACAGAATGATGGTGCGCGCACTCGAAGTGTATGGCGCGCATATCGAACTGACTTGACCAGTCGGGTGTGGTTCATTGCATGCCCCATAACAATGCTGAACTACAGTGAATGGCAACACATGGCGAAGGTGCAATTTTGCCATGTGTCATCCTTGTCGGAACGTGGCTCCTAACGAGTCTGGAGATTAAACCGCTCGGTCGACGCAAGCTGGCGCGGCTTGCCAGTTCCGCAGTAAGCCGAACAGATGAGCCATCTCACAAGCAGACTGATTTGGACTTAGGAGACGGAATCTTGACCGCGCGAGGTTTCCGTCTGCAGTCGAGTTTCTTGCGTCTGCGTTGATTCAACAAACCGGAATGTTGGTTGGTCCCAAAACTCTTGCCGGATTCAATAGTTTAGCAAATCCTCGGATGTGACGAATAACATTTGGCGGGCGATTGCGAATGAGCAATTTGGGCTGGCGGGAATTGCCTCTCGGCAAGCAGGGTCTCAATGGCGCGGATGTGGCCGCAGCGAACAGCAGGCAATGGAAACGGTGGAAACGGCGCTTCGCAAATTCGACTGCGCTGGGCCGCATTCTGTGCGCGCTCATGGTTCCCGCAACCGTCATCAGTACATACTCATTGATAGGGCCAGCCGGTGCACAGCAGCAATCTGGCTCCGGTGGTGCGGGCGGAGCGGAAGGCACGCCTCCATCCCATTTCGACGCCAAGGGAAATCCGGGAGGACAGGGCTCCGGTGCCCCCGCCATATCCGGCGGTGGCGGCGGCGGAGGTGGAGCAGGCGGTGCCGCAGGTGGGGATCACGACGGCAACAACGCTTCTGCAGGAAGCGGTGGCGCTGGTGGTGAAGGCGCAAGAAGCGCGCATGGCGGCGCGGCAGGCATTAGCGGCATCATCGGTTATACAGGGGATATAGCGCCCGATGTGACGCTGGTACGCGGTTTTAACGGCGACAGTGGCAAACCGGGCGATGTCGGGAAAAAGGGGCAAGGTGCATTTGCAACCGGCAATGGCGCTTCCGGTGGTGGTGGCGGCGGCGGCGGTGGCGGCGGGACCGGCGCAATCTTCACCAGTTCTGTGACGACGCTGACCGACCAAATGATCATCGGAGGTGCAGGCGGCGATGGCGGTGCTGGTGGAAAGGGTGGCGACGGCGTTACCGTATGGAACGTCTTCACCGTTTCTCCGGGGGAGGGTGGCAGCGGCGGCGGCGGTGGAGGAGGTGGCGGTGGCGGTGGCGGCATATCCACGGCTTACGACCTGACTGTCAGCAGCGGGAGTAGCATTCTGGGTGGCGCAGGCGGTGCGGGTGGTGCCGGTGGTATATCGGGCATGCACGCGGATGAAAACAACGATGGCAGCATCATGGTCTGCGAAGACGATGAGGGTGAGATCGAATGTTCCAGCCCGATTTCGCTTCCGTCTGCACCCTATGACACACTCACAACAGGTGGCGGACGCAGTGGCGATGGCGGCAGCGGCGGAGACGGTATCGGCAGTTCGGGTCAGTCTGCTATCGCGATTGAAACCGGTGTCACGGTGCGCGGTGGGGATGGTGGGCAGGGCGGTGTAAGTCTGCCGGGCGGCAATACGGCATCCGATGGTGGCGATGGCGGGCGTGGCGGCAACGGCATCACGTCGACCGGCACGGCTGCAACTATCACGAATGCCGGTGCCGTTAGCGGCGGCAATGGCGGCAATGGCGGGCGCGGCGGTGGCGGCGCGGATACGGGCGGCAATGGCGGCAATGGCGGCGATGGCGGCATCGGTGTATCCATGGCGGCCGGTGCCACGCTGACCAACGTAGCCGGTGCAAGTATAACGGGTGGCAATGCGGGCGCGGGCGGCAAAGCACCTTCGGCTCCCTCCAATCCGCCATCCTGGTGGTACAGGGGCACGGATGGGCAGAACGGAACGGCGGGCGTCGGCGTCTATTTCTCGTCTGGCGATGCGACATTGGTCAACACCGGTACGATTTCTGGTGGTCTCAATCAGGACGGTTCGCGCGCGGCTGCGGTGGTGTTTTCCGGCAGTAACAACACGCTGGTTCTTGGAGCTGGTTATGCCTTCAACGGCAAGGTCGTCGCGGATCCGAGCGGCCAGAACACGCTGGTCTTCGGCGGAACCGGTACGGCCCAGTTCGATCTGACCGGTTTTGAAAAGAGATTTCAGGGGTTCGATGCGCTGGAAAAGCGCGACAGCAGTACATGGACTTTGACTGGCTCGCCGGAAACTTTCAGCGGCGATCTCGGTGTGCATGGCGGAACGCTGGTCCTGACCTCCGCTGCCCAGCTTAATACGGCGGATGTGATCATTGGTTCGGCGCAGGGCGAAAACGCCTTGCTGGAGGTGACGGGCATCGGCACCAGCCTCAATATAAGCGGCACATTGAGTGTCGCTGGCTATGGCGACGATTCACTGACTGTCGCAAATGGTGGGCGAGTTAATGTCGGCGGGGATCTTTCGGTTGGAAGTACCGCATCCGTAATCGCAGGTTCGCAAAACGCGCTGACGGTCAGCGGGAAGGGTTCCACACTGCATTTCGGCGGTACGGCCGATATAGGCGCTCTTCTTTCCGTGGCGGATGGTGGTGCGGTTCAAGGGGGGCAGTTACAGATCGGCGCCGGTGATCCGGGCAGCGATACGGCGCACGTCACGGTGGATGGAGCCGGTTCGCTCCTGAATGTTGCTGAAATCGATGTCGGTTCCGTCGGTAACGGTTCGCTAACGGGATCGAATGGCGCAAGCGTTGGACTGGCGGCAGGCGGCAGCGTCTTGCAGGTCGGACAGAACGGCGCGCAAGGTACCGTGAATATTGGCGCGGCTGCGGGCGAGACAGCGGCTGCAGCCGGAACAATTCACAGCACTGTGGTGCTCGGCAGTCAGGGTACGCTCAACCTCAACCATGATACGACCGGTTACCGCTTCGATACGACGGTGCAAGGCAACGGCACGATCAATTTCCTTGGCGGAACGACGACAATCTCCGGGCAGGGACTGGCCCAGTTTTCCGGCCAGTCGAATATTGGCAACAGCAGTGTCGCGCTGACGAGTTCGGCTGTGGTCGGTGGCACGGTCGCCGTCAACGCTGGCGGTACACTGAGTGGTTCCGGCACATTGGGCAGTACCACGGTCAATAGCGGCGGCACGATTGTTGCCGGTTTGCAGTCGCAACTTACGGTCGATGGTGACCTGACGCTGCAAAGCGGTGCGACCTTTAATTATGGTCTGGGTACGTCCAACGCCCAGAAGGCGGCATCTATTCAGGTCAATGGCGATCTGACGCTGAACGGCGCGACGGTAAACGTCAGTGGCACCTCGGACAGCGCGCTGATCGGCTATCATCGCCTGATTTCCTATAGCGGAACGCTGACGACTGCCAATGCAGGTTTGATGGTGGGCGAAACGCCGATTACCAATCCCATCGCCTATTCATATGCCATCGATTACGCACCGAATGTGGTGGATCTTCTGGTACTGCCAAACGGCCTTGACCTTCTTCAGGTTTGGGGCGGCAATGCGTTGACGCTCGACGGTGGCGATGGAACCTGGTCGGCATCGGATCAGAACTGGCTCGATCCGCTGGGCGGCAGCAGCACACTGGGATCGACGTGGGGACAAGGTTATGCGGTGTTCCGCGGCATTGGCGGTACCGTCACGCTGGATGGAACGCAAACAGCCGTCGGCCTTCAATTCGTGAGCGGCGATTATACCATCACCGGTGGTACAGCTTTGAACCTTGTCGGCTATTCGGGCAATGGCATTACCATTGCCGTGCCGGAATTGCGGGTGCTGGCGGGTGAAACAGCGACCATTGCGTCGACCATTACTGGCAACGACGGGTTGGAGAAAACTGGCGACGGCTTGCTCGTTCTGTCCGGTTCCAACAGTTATTCCGGTCAAACGATAATCAGCGCGGGAACGCTGCAAATTTCCGCGGCGAATAATCTTGGACAGATATCCAATGGCCTTACCATCAATAACGGCACGTTACAGACGACTGGCACCATATCGCTTGGCAGCCTTGTAACGCTCGGCGGTGAAGCGGCATTTGACGTCGCATCTGGCACAGAACTGCAATTGACCGGAGTTATTTCCGGTTCTGGTTCGTTGACCAAGCAGGGCGATGGCACATTGCTGGTCGAAAATACAGCCAATGGCTGGTCCGGCGGCACGCTGATCGAGGCGGGCACACTGCGCATGGCGGCAGGTAGCGCCGGTGCGCTGCCGAATATGACCGATTACGTGATGGTCGGCGGCACACTCGATCTCAATGGCAATGCCCTGACCATGGGTTCATTGTGGGGCAGCGGCGGCACGATCTCCATTGACAGTGCCAGCCTTGCAGTCAATCAGGATACGGACACGGTTTTTGCGGGAGATATCACTGGCGCCGGCGCAAACAGCAGCCTGACCAAAAACGGCGATGGTATTCTGGTCCTGACAGGAAACAACAGTTTTCAGGGGCAGACCAGTATTCTGGGCGGCACGCTGGCAATATATGAAGCACAGAATATCGGCAGCGGTGCGGCGGCCATTTCAATCAGCGATGCAACGCTGGCGACGCTTGGCAATATCACGCTGGCGCGCGGCGTTGAATTGTCTGGTACGGCAACCATTGACACATTGCTTGCGACGGCGCTCGAGCTGTCGTCTGATGTGTCGGGAAGCGGTGCATTGTACAAGGAGGGTGCAGGTTCGCTTATTTTAAGCGGTGACGCCAGCCATAGCGGCGGCACCACAATTGCCAACGGTTTTCTGCAAATCGGCAATGGCGGCGCCACGGGTTCGATTGCTGGTAATATCGTCAATAATGGCGGTCTAGTCTTCGACCGGCAGAATAGCTACACCTATTCCGGTGTGGTTTCAGGCGCTGGCGCGCTGATCCAGGCAGGTGCTGGCACCACGGTCCTCACTGGCGAAAACAGCTATACCGGCAATACGTTTATCGCTGGCGGTACATTGCAGATCGGCAATGGCGGAACCACAGGCTCCATCATCGGTGGCGTTTTGAACGAAGGCACTCTGGCCGTCGACCGGTCGGACAGTTACAGCCTCGACGGTCTGATCGTTGGTACCGGCTCCTTCGTGCAAGCGGGATCCGGCACAACCATTCTCACTGCCGACAACGCTTATTACGGCGGGACGACCATTGCCAATGGCACGCTGGAATTGGGAGCAGGCGGCAATTCCGGCTGGATCGAAGGCGACGTTCTGAACAATGGCACGCTGGTCTTCAATCGCTCGGACGCGGTGCTTTTCTCCGGCGATATCACAGGCAATGGAGCGGTGAACCAGATCGGCGCTGGCACCACGGTTCTTGCTGGCGACAACACCTATACCGGTGGCACGAACATTCTGTCCGGCGCGCTGGTCATCGGCAATGGCGGAACATCCGGTGCGATAACAGGCAATGTCGACAATGACGGTATCCTTGCCTTCAACCGGTCCGACACAATGACTTATGCGGGCACGATCAGCGGCTCCGGCAGCGTGCAGCAGATCGGCACAGGGACAACTATCCTGACCGGTAGCAACAGCTATACCGGCGCGACGACGATCGCGGCCGGGCGCTTGCAAATCGGCGATGGCGGTACGTCCGGTTCCATTACTGGCCACGTGCTCAATGACGGCACGCTGGCTTTCAAGCGGTCGGATACAGTGACCTTCGATGGCATGGCGTGGGGTGACGGTAAACTGGAGCAGGCGGGCACCGGTACGCTCGTTCTGACCGGCAGAAATCAATATGGCGGCGGCGTCAGCATATCGTCAGGTACATTGCAATTGGGCGACGGTGGCGAAAGCGGCACGCTTGCGGCAAATGTCGAGAATAGTGGGCAGTTCGTTGTCAATCGTTCTGGAAGTGTTGTGCTGAAAGGCGATATTTCCGGTTCCGGTTCATTCGAGCAAGTCGGCAGCGGCGTGACGGTGCTCGCAGGCAATAACAGCTATGGCGGCGGCACGACGGTTCAGTCCGGCACGCTGGTGGTCGGGCTTGGCGATACCGGAAGTATTGCCGGCGATATCGTCAATAATGGCACGCTCGCCTTCAATCGCTCGGACAGGTACAGCTTTTCGGGCGCTATCTCAGGGACCGGCGCATTCTGGCAGATCGGCGAGGGCACAACAGTTCTTAGCGGCAATAGCAGCTATTCGGGCGCGACCGGCGTTTATGACGGTCGTCTGGCGGTCAACGGCTCGATTGCATCTTCATCACTGGTCTCCGTCTATGAAGGCGGCGAACTTGGTGGAAACGGCATCGTTTCCACGACCCATATCGACGGCGGTACACTTGCGCCCGGCAATTCCATTGGTACCCTCACGGTCAACGGCGACCTGAGTTTTACCGGAACATCGACCTATGCCGTGGAGGTCTCGGCATCGGATGCCGACCGGGTCAATGTCACAGGCCAGGCTGATCTTGGTGGCGCAACGGTAGCAGCGACGTTCGCGCCTGATAAATATGTCATGCGTCGCTATACGATCCTCAATGCGGAAGGCGGAATTGGCGACAGCCGGTTCAGCACGGAATTGACAACCGATCTGCCGGAGAGCTTTACCTCAAGTCTGAGCTACGATGCTGACAATGCTTATCTCGATCTGACCCTGAACATGATTGGTCTCAACGTGAACCAACGCAATGTTTCGGCGGCGCTGGTTGGCTATTTCAACCGTGAAGGACAGATTCCACTGGCCTATGGCGGGTTGGATGCGGAGGGACTGACGGTCGCATCAGGCGAATTGGCGACGGCTGTTCAGCAAACGACCGTGGATGCAATGAGCCAGTTCATGGCGACGCTGACGGATCCATTGGTTGCGGGAGGGGCGAAAACAGGAGCCTCTGTTGAAAGTGATCCCTTCAAGGCGCGCTGGAATGTGTGGGGTGCCGGGTTTGGTTCATCGCGCTCGCTGGATGGTGACAGCATCATCGGGTCACATGATTTGCGCAGCAAGATCAACGGTGTGGCCGTCGGCGCGGACTATCGGCTGTCGCCCGATACCTTGCTCGGCTTTGCCGTGGCCGGCGGACATAGCAGTTTCAGTCTCTCCGACGGTTTGGGCAGCGGCAATTCGGATCTGTTCCAACTCGGCCTTTATGGTCGTCAGACGGTCGGAAATGCTTATTTCAGTGCGGCCCTGGCTTATGGCTGGCAGGATATAGAGACAGAACGCGCCGTCGCGTTGAACGGTTTCGATACGCTACAGGCCGGTTATGACGCCAATGCCTGGTCAGGTCGTCTGGAAGCCGGTTATCGTTTCGACACGCCATGGATAGGGATTACACCCTATGCCGCCGGGCAATTCGTCAGCTTCGATCTGCCGTCCTATGCGGAAACCGTTGGTAGCGGTGCTGATACCTATGCATTGCGATATGCATCGAAGCACGAAACGGTCGGGCGCGGCGAAATGGGCCTGCGAGCAGACAGATCCTTTGCGCTCAGCGACGGAGTTTTCACCCTGCGCGGCAGGGCTGCGTGGGTGCGAAACGTCAACAATGATCGCGTCATGTCGGCAATGCTCACCGGATTGCCCGGGGCCGGATTTGTGGTGAACGGCGCTTCGGTATCGCGTGATACGGGCCTCGCCAGCATTTCAGCGGAAATGCTGTGGAACAACGGACTGGCGCTGGGCGCGGCTTTCGATGCGGAATTTTCGGGAGCGAGCAGCAATTATGCCGGAAAGGGCGTGCTGCGCTATAAATGGTAAGATTGTCGGGCTGACGGAACTGCGTCAGCCCGAGGTTTTTTAATTACGAACGCGGGGCCTTGGTCCAGTGGCCCGTGCCGCCGCCATTGTAGAACTCAATGTTAAAACCCTGCACCTGACCCTGGTCGACCTTGAAGACGATGGATGCGAGCGAACCGACGAGTTCTGCCTCTCCGACCGGGACAAAGGCGAAAGTATCGCCGTCCCAATGTTGCAGCGGGAACTGCATTTCCTTCGGACCGAGAACGAGTGTCAGCGTTCCTTTGATTTCCTTGATTTCCGTCTTGCCGAAATAGGCGTTGTCGAAGCTGCCGGTATAATCCTGCAAGGCTTTGGAAGGTAATGGCGCGGCTGGCTTTTCCTTGAAGGACAGGTCGCCCTGTGGCTGGAAAAAGCCCTTCATGACGCCGTTATAGGCGGCGAACCAGTCGCGGGAGGATTTGCCGTAAAGGGCTATGTCGGTGAACTGCGCGACTACCGATTCCGCGGCCCCAACCGGAGCGCCATTGGTCAGGACGATGATGCCGATACCGGCCGACGGTACGATCTTGAAGGCCGTGCCTGCGCCGAGCAGGAAAGCGCCGGAATGGCCCATGGACGGGCGACCGCCAAGTTCTGTGCTGACGTTGAAGCCATAGCCGTAGAAGCCAGAGCGTGCGCTAGTATCGTGTGCGCGAGCGCTGAAGGATTGCGGCGAAAGCGCCGGCAGAAGCGCATCTTCTGCGATCAGGCGCTTGCCCTTGTACTCGCCATTGGCAAGCAGCAGTTTCAGCCATTCCGCCAGATCGACGACAGTGGACGACACACCGCCAGCTGGCGCCTGTTCATCTGCATCGCGCTGTCCGAGCGGCAGGAACGCGCCGTTCTGATAGACATGGAGTGAGGCGCGATTGTCATGCGCCGTATAATCGGCATAGCGATAGCTGGTCGATTTCATGCCCAGCGGCTGGAGAAGCTGTTCGTCTGCCAGCTTGTCCCATGGTTCATGCGCTGCCGCTGCAACAGCCTCCGCGCCGATGGTCGTGCTGAAATTCGCATAGTGATAGGAGGTGCGGAACGGATCGAGCGGCAATTGCTGCAAGCGGGCGATCACGTCATTGCGCTTGAAGCCGAGGTCTTCGAGATCATCGCCTGCCGTGCCCGGCAAACCGCTGCGATGCGCGAAGAAATCCCCGATGGTTCCGTGTTCCGACACATAGTCGTTGTTCAGTTTGAAACCGGACAGATGTTTTGCCACCGGATCGTCCCACGCAACCGCGCCCTTCGTCACCTCGATGGACGCAACAGTCGCGGATATGGATTTCGAAATCGAAGCGATCTGGAACACGGTGTCGGCATTTACGGCGGCATCCTTGCCCATTTCCCGTTTGCCGTAGCCTTTCGCAAACACGGTCTTGCCGCCGCTGACCACAGCAACCGCCATGCCGGGCACACGGCTGCGTTTCATAATATCGGCAACGATCTGCGGCAGGGCCTTGAGCGCCTTATCAGTGCTTCCTTTCGGAATCTGTACAACGTCGGCAGCCGGATTGGGCTGGCTTTGAATGGAGACCGACTGCGACAGAGCCGCTGTCGAGCAGCCGAGCGCGAACAGACAGGCAAGGACGATGGACGACGTTCTGGTTCTCACGTTGGTGTTCATGGTTGCCTTAAAACCCCGTTTGATAAGCGATGCGGAAAACACCCTGATTGATGTTCAGGGTCTGGTCTTGTTGGTGGATAAGTCCCGTTTGCAGAATGACGCCGATGGGCGTGACGTAGGTGACAGTGCCTGCCACGCCCCAGTCCCAGTCGGACTGAAGCCCGTATTGCGCCAGTTTTTGATCTCTGCCGGATAATTTGCGCATCGCGGTTGTCGCCGTGAACTGCCAACGATCATAAGACAGTGATAGAGATGTCACTCCGTTGCCGTTGGAAACCGGTGTGCCGCGAAAGGCGCTGGAAAAAGTGGCTTCGTTGAACCAGCTCAGGTTCCATTTGTCAGTCAGGGCCGTATCGTAACGTAGTCGGGCGGAGATCGTGTTGGCACTTTCGCCATAACCGGCTTCCGCTTCCAGCCGTCCGACATCTACGCCGCCGGATATGTTTTTCAAGCCGGGCACATTGCGGAAATCATAGGACAGGATGAACGAATTCAGATCGTTGCTGAAGGCGGGCGGCTGGCCTTCGGTGGGCGAGATGAAACCGTCGTCGAGGCTGAGGCGGCGGCTTAGAACTGTATCGTCGCGCTTAAACACCAAACCGGCGAATGAATGCGCGCCTATACTCTCGGTGTTGAATGTATAGCGTCCGCCAAGTCCGATTGAGCCATTATACTGAAAATCGTCGGTGAAGCCGCTATAAAGACCGTCAATGGCGTGCCAGCCATCGCCGAAGCCGATATCCATCTTGCCGCCATAGAGCGCAAAATTGTCGTGGGTGTAAGAGGCAAACAGGTTTTTCAGATTGAAGCCGAGATCGGAAAAGGCGTTGTCTTGCGTTGCCTCGACAGACGAGTCGAACGTGATTTTCGAAAGGATGGAGAATTGCTGTGACAATTGCCAGACGAGCGCGGCTTCCGCTGTCGGCTGCACGCTGTTCCAGTGTGAACGCGGAATCTGGCCGTTGCTGTCCTTGATTCCGAAATAGCCGGTATAGCCGGTCATGAACAGCAACTGACCGTTCAGTTTCGGATAATCGCCCGCAGCATCTCCATCGCCCAGCTTGCTATAGGGTGTCAGGAATATTTCGGTTTTGAAAATGTCGCGCTTTTCTTGCGCAAATCCGTCGGGCATGCCCGACGCAAGCAAAGCCGTAGTACCGAGCAGAGTGCTGTATAGCAGACGACGGGAAAAGATTGCTTTCCATCGCCTGCCGAATTGCCGAAGCAGTGCGAAACTCTGCATGATTAGCGAGCCAGTTCAGCCGCCAGCTCGCGTACCTGCGAATGGATATTCTCGAACATGCCGAAATTGACCCGGCTGGCGACGACAAATATGCCAAGCTTGCGGTTGGGCGACAGAACCGCATAGCTCATGAATCCACCAAGGCCGCCACTTTTGCCGAGCAGAAACGGCGTTTCATCACGGGGCAGGGTGGCGACCCAGCCAAGCCCCATGCCGTCGCCTGCCGTGACTTCGGTTCCGATCACATGCTTCAGGCCGTCATATGGCAGCCAAAGCGTATGATCAAGCAGCGCATCTTCCCTGGACTGGGTCGCGCCGTCGAGATGCCAGCGCATCCAGCGCACCATGTCGTCCGCCGTGGTGTAGATACCGGCGCTGGCATACATGATGTCGGGAACGGGGCTGTTCGCATCCGGCTTGTCAAGGGGATCGAGCCCGGTCATCAGCCGCTTCTTCTGCTCGTCGCTCAACACATTGGTCGTGTCGGTGAGCCCGGCCGGTTTCAGCACTTCGTTGGCGAGGACCGTGGAATAATCCGCACCGCCAGCTTTGGCGAGCGCATCGCCCAGAAGACCGTAGCCGAGATTTGAATAAATCGTGGTGGTCCCGGGCACATAAGCCGGCTTGTTGCTTCCGATCCACTTCCAGTAATAATCACGGTCGAAGGCGGCAAATGGGTTGTCCGTGATTTTCGTATCGGGATTGGGCAACTCGCGCGGCAGACCGGCAGAATGCGTGGCCAGATCAAGCAGGGTGATCGGACGTCCGTTGACTTCGACCTTGGCGCCTTCCGGCGCATATTTTGTAAGCGGGTCGGTTAGCTTGAGTTTGCCTTTCGCGGCGAGCGCAGCCAACAAATCACCAGCAAAAACCTTGGAAACGGAGGCGATACGGAAAACCGAATGCGCGTCCGGTTCGACATTGCTGCCGGGGGCAGTCTCACCATAGGCCTGGATGATGCTGTTATCGCCCTGCACCACGGCGATGATCAGCCCCGGTGCACCGGAGTTGAGGAAAAGCTGCATCCCTGCCATGGAGACGGCATCCTTCAAGGCAAGGTCTTCGGCTTTTGTCTGAGCGTTATTGGCAAGGAGAATGCTGGTGGTGATCAGCGAGAGAGCGGTAAAATGCGCTAGCATCCGAGAGGACATGTCGAGACCCTTAAAGAACCGTGGAGAACGTTCTGATGCAAGCACCATCCAAGAAATTGCGGGAATGACAATATTTCAAGGACGAAACGACGTGCCGGTCTGACGAATGACATGATGCTAAAAGTGTAACGGTCACAATGAACTAGGCGGCTATATTCCCATGCGTTCGCGTAGTTGCTTCCGGTAGGAGCGTGACACTGGCCATGCGCGGTCGATGGAGCGCATCTTGATCTGCCATTTGTCGATTTTTCTGCGGTCGACATCAATGACATGCAGCGTATTCACGAAGGCGGTTCTGTGTATCCGGAGAAAGACCTTTGACGGCAGCAGGCTGGACCACATGCCGAGCGAGCGGGAATCGAGCAGCATGGATCCATCTTCGAGCCAGATTTCACTGTAATTGCCAGCTGAGCGCACCCCGACGATGATTTCGGGATGAACGCCGCGCACCACGCCGCGATTTCTCAGATAGACGAGGGGAGCAGCGTTTTCCGGTGCGATTATCTTTTCAAGGGCGTGACCGGTCGAGTATTTTGCCTGTCCGATGAGATTGGCGCACTGAAACAGGGCTTTGACTTCGCTGGCTGACCATATCTTGTTTGCGACGGTCGTATCGAAGCCGATGATGCCGCGCAGTTTATTGTCATAGAAGATGGGCACGCTCAGGACGCTCTTATTGCTCTGGCGGAGAAACTCCACCTGAATTGCGCGCGCTGTCCGGGGCAGGTCTGTCACGTCGTGGACCGCCACCGCATGTCCCAGAACCAGATATTTGTGCAGCCAGGCGATCAGTGTGGTCGGCGTTTCCTGAAGTTCGGAAATATAGGCCTTAGTTTGCCCCCGGCACCATTCATGGGTGTTGCAGAACCGAAGCAGGTCTGGCCGGTACTCGATCATCCATGCCCGGTCGGCGTTCGATGCCGTGCCCATCAGGGCGAGTTGTTCGGATATAGCTTCATCGACGGCATATTTGAGCAGGCTCATGCCGCAGAGATAGGGCCAGTCCAGCGAGGCGCTGCGCTCAAAATCCGCCTTGGCGTGAATCCTGTAAGAGCCTAGGTCTTCTGACACGTCGGTCTGGAGCATGGCTTGTCCCCCGCCCAGCCCGGAAATCGAGTGAAATGGCGTGGGGTGTTTCCCTATCCGATTGGATGCCCCCGCATCATTTGCACCAACCAAAAGGGGTGAGCCTACTGCTGATGAATTAGCAACATCAGTTTTGCTCCAACGAAGGGCTTAGTCAAACTCTAGATGTAAGTTGAATAGGCTATTAAGATCACGACGAGAGTTATTGAAGTTTTTTGTTGGCGCAACGAGATGAAATAATGACGCGAATCTGCCATATCAAACTGATTGCTATTTGATAGCTAACAGCGATGCGGCGAAAACGAAAACAGCTAAGTTATTGATTTTTTTGGTGCCGCTTGCGTGACTCGAACACGCGACCCCATCATTACGAATGATGTGCTCTACCAACTGAGCTAAAGCGGCCCGGGAACCTTCGTTCCAACTCCTGAAGGAGATTCCATTCGTTTCCGTCTGGACGGTGCGCTGATAACCAAAAGCAGAACGGAAAGCAAGGCAGAAATCGAACAAAGCGTCAGATTGTTGCGCACCTTGTAAAAACAGGGCCTTCCATCGGAGAGGCCCTGTTCGTAACTCGACGGCGCGATGCCTTATGCGCCTGCACAGATCCGGTTTCGCGCTTCCTTATATTCCCGCTCCAGGCGGTCGATCAGCGCCGCCGCGGGAGCGACTTCATGAATTGCGCCGATGCCCTGTCCGCAGCCCCAGATATCCTTCCAGGCCTTCGCGCCTTCCTTGTGGGCCTGATCAAAATCCATCTTCGACGGATCGGCCTCAGGCAGATTGTCCGGGTCGAGGCCAGACTGGGCAATGGAAGGCTTGAGATAATTGCCGGCGATGCCGGTGAAGTAGTTCGAATAGACGATGTCAGCTGCCGTCGAATCGACAATCATCTGCTTGTAAGCATCGACTGCGCGCGCTTCTGTCGTCGCGATGAATGGAGAACCGATATAGGCGAGGTCCGCGCCCATGGCCTGTGCCGCGAGAATAGAGCGGCCATTGGCGATTGCGCCGGACAGAAGCAGCGGCCCGTCGAACCAAGCCCGGATTTCCTGCACCAGTGCAAAGGGGGATAGAGGCCCCGCATGGCCGCCCGCACCGGCGGCAACGGCGATCAGGCCGTCCGCGCCTTTGCGAATGGCGGAGTTGGCATGGCGGTTGTTGATGACATCATGCAGCACGATGCCGCCATAGGAATGGATTGCAGCATTCACCTCTGGCACTGCGCCAAGCGAGGAAATGACAATCGGCACTTTGTATTTCACGCAGAGGCCGAGATCGTGCTCCAGCCGCTTGTTGGAACGGTGGACGATCTGATTGACCGCAAATGGTGCTGCCGGACGGTCCGGATTGGCCTTGTCGTGGGCGGCGAGACCTTCGGTGATTTCAGCCAGCCACTCATCGAGCTGCGCCTCCGGGCGCGCATTGAGGGCAGGGAAGGAACCTACGACGCCAGCCTTACACTGCGCCATCACAAGTGCCGGATATGAAATGATGAATAGGGGCGCGCCGACAACAGGAATGCGCAATCTGTTCTTCAAACTATCCGGCAAGGCCATATCATTCTCCTCAAAAATTGACGTTTCCGTAAACGTAATATCTGTATCACGCCTGCATAGAACGGCAATACGAAAGATTAAGAGAGATTCGTCCTGAGAACCAAGTGAAAGCGTCGGCCAAGCCAATGCGAAATGTCCGAGGCATGGAGGCTTCCTTGGCGCGCTTGTGGATGATTCTGCTGAAACCATCATGGATTTACGGTGTAATCCCGCTGGGAAGTTACTGATGCTGAGGGCTAGGCAGGCGAATGACGAGTTCAGAATGCTGTCACTAAGGCGGCGGCACCGACCGGTTATTTGTTCTTTTATCCAGTCTTGATCCGTATGTTGGTGGAGATTTCTGCATCAGATTCAATCTGCTAGGGTAAGGTCATGAAATGAAAGGTTCGGGGAAAAGAGCATTGAAAGTCGATATTTGACGGCGAGACGGGTCTTATCAGGTAGCCAAATCGGTTATTGAACGGCTAAATGCCTTGATTCAGACGCTAAATTCGCTGAGGCTTGTGAAAAGCCGCTTTCCGAATATCGGTTTTGATCTTTTGGAATGCGCATAAGGCGGGAAACGTGAACACGGGGACGAGCGGCCTTTGGATAGTATAGAACGCGCCATCAGAAACGCATTTGCCAAAGCAGATGCCTATAACCCGGCGACCCGTCAGCGCATCTACGAATCCGCATGGGGCGCCCATGAACGTGCGCTCGCTGCCAATACCGCACTGACCGATGCTCAAAAAGAACAACGTCGCCAGAAGCTGAAAGATGCCATCTCCGACATCGAGCAGGAATTCTCTGCGCCGCGCCAGAACGAAGACAAGGCAGAGCCATCGTTGGATGCGCCGCATCGCGATGATCCTGTCCTCGGTGGCGCTGCGGCTGCGAGCAACACTCCGGCTCTCGATACTGGCGATATTCGGTCCCGTTCGGCCAAGAAAAAAGGTGGCAGTGCCGATCTTGGCTATGAAGGCGGGGTATCGCGTAAGGAAAAGCGCGGGAAGAAGAAGCGCCATTCGCCCTTTTATAGCTATGGTATTCCGGCGCTCGTGTTGTTTGTCGCGGTCATGATCGGTTATTCGCTCTATAGCAGTTTCATCGATCTGAGCCGTGGCCCGTCCAGCAGCCCGTTGCATAGCGACGGAGGCGGAGCGCCGCTAAAGGATGGCGAAGAACCGGGCGGTGCCAAGTGGATTACCATTTTCCAGCCGTCTGAAGCGACACGCATGTCGGTGCAGGGTAGCGCCACAGCGGAAATCTTGCGCGACGGTCCGAGCAGCTTTGCCCGCGTGAAATCCTCGGGTGAAGGTGATACCGTTAAGTTCGACGTTGGCGAAGGCATTCTCGACCAGCTTGCTGGCAAGACCGCCACGTTCGATATTATCGCCAAGGCTGATGGCGGCAAGATAACGCAAATGTCCGTCAGCTGCGATTTCGCAGGCTTCGGCGATTGTGGGCGCCGACGTTATGATGTGGGTGAATCGCGCAACGATTTTCTGTTCGATCTCGATTTTGCAGGTGGCAAGAAGGCCGGTCGCGCGGGTGTCATCACGATTAATTCCGACCTGAGCGGATCGGGTAAGCCGGTTGACATCTACGAAATCCGCGTGTCGACGAACGCACAATAATTACGGAGAAACAACGGGCTGGCAGCTTTTCTTCCCTTCTATTTGAGGAAAGTCAGCTCAGCAGTTTTTCCAGCGTTTCAAGCCGGTCCGCTTCGCGGGGCGGCTTGTCCCATCTCAGGCGCGAAAAGCGCGGAAAGCGCATCGCGACACCGGATTTATGGCGCGTTGACCGGTTTAATCCTTCGAAGGCCACTTCCACGACGAGCCCGTGATCGGGTTCTGCACGGACTGAACGCACGGGGCCGAAACGCTCGATGGTGTTTTCGCGAACAAATTTATCCAGCAGTTTCAGCTCTTCGTCAGTGAAGCCAAAATAAGCCTTACCGACAGGCACCAGAGCCGGTTCGTCCTCGGGTCCCGTCCAGACTGCGAATGTGAAGTCGGAATAATAGCTCGACCGCTTGCCGTGGCCACGTTGCGCATAGACGACCACTGCATCAACGGTGAAGGGATCACGCTTCCACTTGAACCATGGCCCCTTGGGGCGTCCGGGAAGATAGGTGCTATCATGCCGCTTCAGCATCACGCCTTCGATGACCGGGTGCGGAGGGTTGACGCGCAAGGCGGCCAGTTCGCTGAAATCGGCAAAAGGCAGCACGGGCGATAGATCGAACCTGCGTGGGTTGAGTTGGCTGACGAAGGCCTCAAGCCGCCTGCGACGCTCGGCAAAGGGCAGGGCGCGCAGATCCTCACCGGATTGCTGGTTGCCCTCTTGCAGAAGATCATAGGCGCGGATGAAAGCCGGATAGTCGCGCAACTGTTTGGCGCTGACGGTCTTGCGGTTCAATCGCTGTTGCAGGTCCGAGAAGGTGGCGGTTTCGATGCCGGTTTCACCGTGATGGCCGACGAGCAGTTCACCGTCGATGGCGCCTTCAAAGTCCATCGCCTCAAGGACATCTGGAAAAGCGCCGGAAATGTCATCGCCGGTGCGTGAGTAGAGCTTGCGAGTTCCGTTTTCCGAGACGGCTTGCACGCGGATACCGTCCCATTTCCATTCTGCGCTGAATGCTGTGGGGTCGAGCGCAGAAATATCCGCTTCATCCAGTGCTGTGGCCAGCATAACGGGACGGAAAGGTGCATCGGCTGTCGCGGCAGGTTTAGGAGCAAGGCCTTCCAGCCAGGCGAAGAGAGCCGTATAGGGCGGCGACTGGCCGTGCCAGAGTTCTTCGATTTCTGTCACATCCACGCCGCCGAAATCGGCGAGCGCCTGTTTGGCAAGGCGTGCTGAAACGCCGATGCGCAAGCCGCCGGTCACGAGTTTCAAAAGCGCATAGCGTTCCGATATGCCGAGAAGATCCAGCCAGCCTGATACCAGAATCGGACCTTCGCGGCGCGAGGCATGTTGCAATTCATGCACCACAACGCCGAGTGAAAGATTGGTGCCCGGCGAGGTTTCGCTCGGGCCGGGCCAGATCAGCGAAATGGTTTCGGCCAGATCGCCGACATAATCATAGGAATAGGCGAAAAGGGTCGGGTCCGTCCGCTCGGCAATCAGCGCGCGCAGCATGGCGGGTTTTACGCTTTGCAGTTCCAGATCGCGCGTGATGGCGGCCAGCGCCAGTCCACGGTCAGGATCGGGCGTGGTGCGAAAATAATCGACAAGCAGGCGCAGCTTGCCGTTACGCTGCGGTGTGAGAACCAGACGGTCGAGAAGTTCGGCGAAGGCACGCATCAATCGCCCTCGTCTTCATAGCCGATAAGATGCAGTGGCTTTGCCGGGATGTTCTGCAATTCGCACCAGCGAACCAGAGCCTCCTCCCGCCCATGCGTCACCCAGACCTCCGCCGGTGCAATTTCCGCTATTGTTTCCGTCAGCTCGTCCCAGTCGGAATGGTCGGAGATGATCAGCGGCAGTTCGATGCCCTGTTGCTTGGCACGCTGGCGGATACGCATCCAGCCTGAGGCAAAGGCCGGAACAGGATCGGGAAAACGCCGCGCCCAGCGATCGGAAAAGGCAGTTGGCGGGCCGACAATGATTTTGCCTGCAAAATCAGGCTGTTTCTCGCCGCGCTCCAATGTTGCAGGTTCAAGCGGACCAAGGTCGATACCGCGCATCTGGTAATAGTCGCACAATGTTTCCAAAGCGCCGTGAATGTGGATCGGATCGCTATAGCCAGCATTGCGAATGAGTTTGATCACGCGCTGCGCCTTGCCGAGCGAGTAAGCGCCGACCAGATGCGCGCGCTCCGGAAAAAGTGAGAGTGATTTCAAGAGCTTTGCGATTTCATGCGATGCATCGGGGTGGCGAAATACCGGCAGCGCAAATGTCGCTTCGGTGATGAAGACATCGCATTTGATGGGCTCGAATGGCGCGCAGGTCGGGTCTGCCGAGCGTTTGTAGTCACCCGATGCAACAATGCGGGTTGCATCTTTTTCAACGGCTATCTGTGCCGAACCGAGCACATGGCCAGCGCCGTGAAAACTGACGCGAACGCCGTTGATCGTCAGCGTTTCACCCAAAGCCATCGGTTGCACGGTTTCGGCAAAGCCCTCGCCATAGCGAAGCCGCATGATGTCGAGCGTTTCCTGCGTGGCCAGAACATGGGTATGCCCTGCACGGGCATGATCGGAGTGGCCATGGGTGATCAGCGCGCGCTCCACCGGACGCACCGGATCGATATAAAAATCGCCGGGCGGGCAATAAAGACCTTTTGGAGAAGAACATAAGAGCTGATTGAAGCGCATAAAGCCAAGATAGGTCAGCAGCTTCGTGCTGAAAAGAGAAGCACGACGTCATTGCTGACAAAATGAGAACAAAAGTGAACAAACATCTTGGCGTGGTGCTGCGCGGCTATTAGATTGGGAGCGTGACACTGAATTTGAAACCCGCCGCTGCATCTGCCACTTTTGCCCTTCCGGACCGTTTTATCGAATGGTTCGGTTCCAAGGGCTGGTCGCCACGTGCCCATCAGCTTGAACTGCTGGCGCGTGCCGAAGACAGGCAATCGACCTTGCTGATTGCGCCGACCGGTGCGGGCAAGACGCTGGCCGGGTTTTTGCCAGCGCTGGTGGATCTGGAACGAAAGGGCCGTAAAAAGCCAGGCATGGCGAAGCGCGGCGTCCATACGTTGTATATCTCGCCGTTGAAGGCGTTAGCCGTGGATATCCATCGCAATCTCACCGTGCCTGTGGAGGAAATGGGGCTTGATATCACCATTGAGACCCGCACCGGCGATACGCCCGCGCATAAGCGCCAGCGGCAGAAAATGGCGCCGCCCGATATTCTGCTGACGACACCCGAACAACTTGCTTTGCTGATTGCGTCCAAAGGGGCGGATCAGTTCTTCAAGGGGCTGCGCTATGTGGTGCTGGACGAATTGCACTCGCTGGTGATTTCCAAGCGCGGCCATTTGTTGGCGCTGGGGCTGGCGCGGTTGCGCCGCCTGCAGCCGCAATTGCAGACCATCGGCCTTTCGGCGACTGTGGCAGAACCGGACGAGTTGCGCCGTTGGCTGGTGGAGCAAGACGGCACCGGCCCCAAAGCCGGACTGGTGACAGTGGACGGTGGCGCGAAACCGGAAATATCCATTCTCGATTCCGATGAGCGGGTGCCTTGGGCCGGACATTCCGCACGCTATGCGATTGCCGATGTTTATGAGGCGATCCGGGCGCATCGGACCACGCTGCTTTTCGTCAACACGCGAAGCCAGGCGGAAATGCTGTTTCAGGAGCTGTGGCGCATCAATGATGATACGCTGCCGATTGCCTTGCATCATGGCTCGCTCGATGCCAGCCAGCGCCGCAAGGTCGAGCAGGCCATGGCCGCCAATACGTTGCGAGCTGTTGTTGCCACCTCCACGCTTGATCTGGGTATAGACTGGGGCGATGTCGATCTGGTTATCCATGTCGGTGCGCCCAAGGGGGCGAGCCGTCTGGCGCAGCGTATCGGTCGCGCCAATCACCGTATGGACGAACCGAGCCGCGCCATTCTGGTGCCCGCTAATCGTTTCGAGGTGATGGAGTGTCGCGCTGCACTCGACGCCAATTATCTGGGCGCGCAGGATACGCCGCCGCTGATCGATGGCGCGCTTGATGTGCTGGCGCAGCACGTACTGGGCATGGCCTGTGCCGAACCATTCAATGCCGATCAGCTTTTTGCAGAAGTGCGCAGTGCTGCACCCTACATGAACCTTTCGCGCCAAAGCTTTGATCGCATTCTGGATTTTGTCGCAACGGGTGGTTATGCGCTCAAGACCTATGAGCGCTTTGCCAAGATCCGCAAGACGGTGGATGGGACATGGCGGGTGTCCAATCCGCGGATTGCGCAGCAATATCGCCTGAATATCGGAACGATTGTCGAAGCGCCGGAGCTGAACGTCCGGCTCACACGCGGCGGTAAAAAGGCCGGCGCCTATGGTGGCCGGGTTCTGGGCCGGATCGAAGAATATTTTCTGGAGACGATGACACCGGGCGATACTTTCCTTTTTGCCGGAAAGGTGTTGCGCTTCGAAGGCATTCGCGAAAACGAATGCATCACGACCAATGCCGCCGGACAGGATGCGAAGATACCGGTCTATGCAGGCGGAAAATTTCCGCTTTCGACCTATCTCGCTTCGCAGGTGCGGGCCATGCTGGCTGACCGCACACGCTGGCAGTTTTTGCCCGAGCAGGTGCGTGAATGGCTGGAAGTACAGGAATTCAAATCCGCTCTGCCGCGTACCGATGAATTGCTGATCGAGACTTTTCCGCGTGGCGGACGGTTCTACATGGTGGCCTATCCGTTTGAGGGCAGGCTTGCCCATCAGACGCTTGGCATGTTGCTAACGCGCCGACTGGAGCGTATGGACGCACATCCGCTGGGCTTCGTCGCCACCGATTATTCGCTGGGTCTGTGGGGGCTCAAGGATATGGGCGCGATGATCCGCTCCGGCTCGCTCAATCTCACACGCCTGTTCGATGAGGATATGCTGGGCGACGATCTCGAAGCATGGCTCGACGAAAGCTATCTTTTAAAGCGTACTTTCCGCAATTGTGCCGTCATTTCCGGCTTGATCGAGCGGCGTCATCCGGGATTGGAAAAGACTGGGCGGCAGGTGACCGTTTCCACCGATCTGATCTATGACGTCCTGCGCGGCCATGAACCGGACCATATCTTGTTGCAGGCGACACGGGCGGATGCAGCGACAGGACTTCTCGATATCAAGCGCCTCGGCGACATGCTGGCGCGCGTGAAAGGACATCTCTTGCACAAGCCGCTTGATCGTATTTCCCCGCTGGCCCTGCCGGTGATGCTGGAAATCGGGCGCGAACGTGTGGCGGGCGAGGGCGATGAAATGCTGCTCGAGGAAACGGCCGATGATCTCATCCGCGAGGCAATGGAATGAGGACGGGGGGAATGAGGACGGGGGAATGAGGATCGGGAAATGAGAACCGCTGTCTGGAGCAATGGCGAGGCTTATAGTCTGGCGCATATGGAAGTGCGCGGGATTGCTGCCGTTTGCGACCCTTCAGGCGCGCTTTTCCTGCCGGATATGAACATGCTGGTCGTATCCGATCTGCATCTTGAAAAGGGCTCGTCCTTTGCGCGACGCGGGCAACTCATCCCGCCTTACGACACGGCGGCTACGCTCGACATGCTGGCTGCGGCGGTTGCCCGTTACCAGCCGAAAACGATCATCAGCCTCGGCGACAGTTTTCACGATCCCAAAGCCAGCGAACGTCTGCCGTCGCTTTATGCCATTCGGCTGAAATCGCTGATGGAACACCGCGACTGGTTCTGGATCACCGGCAATCACGATCCTGAACGTCCGGTCGGTCTGCCGGGCGATTGTGTGGAAGAGTTGGCGATCGGACCGCTGGTGTTCCGACACGAACCCTCGCGCAAGCTTGGGCAGGGCGAGATCGCGGGCCACTTGCATCCGGCTGCGCGTATCGTACGGCGCGGGCGCTCGGTGCGCCGCCCCTGTTTCGTCAGCGATGGCGAAAGGCTGATCATGCCCGCCTTTGGCGCCTATACCGGCGCGCTCAATGTACTGGATCGCGCTTTTCGCGGCCTTTTCGTGGATGAAACACTACGTGCTTATATGTTGGGGCAGGGCAAGGTCTATCCAATTGCCCGTGGCGCACTACATGGCGGGTGAGTTTTTGTAAGTACGCATTATCCGACGCATCGAAGCGGGATCAGAAATCAGTCCAGTGAACTGATTTCCCCGCGTAGGCGCTTCGCACTTTTGCTGGAAATGCTCTAGTCCTTCCGGAACAGGATACGTCCGAACCAGCCTGTGAAGACCGCAAGGAAAACCGCGAACAAACCATAGAGCAGGCTATATTGGTGGGCGGCGTTATAGACGCTTTGTTCCAGACCGGCCTTGACGATTTCGAGGCTGGCATTGGCCTCGCGCAGAAAGACGCCATTACGAAACAGGAGTGCGCGCGCTTTGTGCCTCCCCACCGGAACATTGGCGGGCAGGTTCAACGTTGCGCGAAACAGGGTGCGAGACACGAATTCCACGCCGCCGATGCGCTGGCTATAAAGCCCCTGCCGGATCTTCATTTCGCGAAGTTCGGTGCCGAATTTTGGAATATTGCCTGAAAGGCTCGAAGGGTCTTCCGGGTTCAGATAGAAATTGCGAACCCCGACTGAAAGCTGGCGGTAGATTTTTTCATCCGCAATATCCTGCAGGTTGCGCGTCGAGGCGAGCGAATAAGACAGCGGAACGCCGAGAAAGGTTTCGGAGCTGGCATTGATCCAGACGCCCAGATAACGCTCCTTCTTGCGCACCACAAGATTACGCTCCGGTCCTTGCAAGACCACAACGATATCGTAGCGTCCCTGCCGCTGGATCATCGGATCGGCATTGTCCAGCGCGCCGAAAATCGTCAAATCCGTGCCACCGAAATTGGAGGTAATGGCGATGGTTTCGGTCGAAAGGCCAATATCGATGGTTTCTTCCGCAGGGGTTTGCAATTGCGGCACCGTGTTGCCGTCACCGCTGGCGTTGACCTGCGCAAAAGCTGCGCTCGCGATCAGCGATAGCGCGATTGCCGAAGTGAGAGCAGCGGCCCGCATCTCAAAAATCCGCTATCGTGATCGAGAACAGATTATCCGGCCGCACGAACAGGCCAAAAGCGAGGCGTAGCGCGACGGCCAGAACCAGCAGCGCCAGCAAAAGCCGCAACTGCTCGCCGCGCAGCTTCTGTCCGGCGCGCGCGCCATATTGCGCACCGATCACGCCACCCACCATCAGCAGGAAGGCTAGCACGATATCGATGGATTGGTTCGTCGTTGCCTGCATGACAGTGGTGAAGGCGGTGACGAATGTGATCTGAAAGAGTGAGGTGCCCACGACCACATTGGTCGGCACATGCAGCAGATAGATCAGCGCGGGCACCATGATGAAGCCGCCGCCGACGCCCATCACCGACGACAACAGGCCGATAAAGAATCCGATGCCGAGAACCGGGATGATGCTGACATAGATCGTCGAGGCGCGGAACCGCATCTTGAATGGCAGCTTGTGGATCCATGTGTGCTGGCCGGGGCGGCGCACCGCGCCGCCTTTCTTGACCCGCCGCAAAGCGCGCAGGCTTTCCACCAGCATCAGCCCGCCGACGCTGCCGAGGAAAAACACATAGAGGATCGAAACGATCAGATCGAGCTGACCCAGTTCGCGCAGCCACGAGAAGACGAAAATACCGAGCAGCGATCCGACAATACCGCCAGCCACGAGAAACAGGCCGAGCTTGATATCCAGCGTTCGCCGTTTGAAGTGGACGAGCGCGCCGGAAACGGACGAAGCGATAACCTGATTGGCGCCAGTCGCAACGGCGATGGCAGGTGGAATATTGTAAAAGATCAGGAGTGGCGTGATCAGAAAGCCGCCGCCAACACCAAACAATCCGGAAAGAAAGCCAACCGCAGCGCCCATGCTGAGCAGAACCAGCATGTTGACCGATAATTCTGCAATGGGAAGATAAATACCCAATTCCGAACCCGGCTCTGACGGACGCATACGCTCTACGGCCCGCTGCGGTCGCGCAATTCCGCGAGGCCTGTTCGCCTACCGTCTTGCGCTGCCAGGACCGTTAAGTCAAACGCCGATTGTCATTACGGTTACCTTGCGCCGGACGTGTTACTTTCCTGCAATGGTATGCCACGTTTAGCGGCATTTTCTGAACTCTGTGCGACAAATCTTACGTGTTCTTCTGCAACAGCAGCTGAACCAGCTTCTGATCGACATTACCGGTCGGCTGCAGACCATTGGCCTTCTGGAACGAGGCAATGGCCGTGCGGGTCTTGCCGCCCATCACGCCGTCAGCGGTGCCGACATCATAGCCGTTCTTCTGAAGGATGAGCTGGATGTTACGAACCGCCTTTTTCATGTCGACCGAGCCGGTGGTGGTTGGCTTGGCTTCCGTCCATGCATCCGGCACATCAATGGAGTTGGTGGCTTCGTTCAGCGGCTTCGGCTTCCAGGACTGGACAGCGGCCTTAGCCTGCTCCAGTTGTTCCGGCTTTAGCGCTTCGGCAATCTGATCGCGCTTCTGTGCCGCGTCCTTGTCACCGGAATTGGCGGCAAGCGCAAACCACTTGTAGCTCTCTTCCAGATTGACCGGAATGCCGAGACCCTTGGCGGCGAGAATGCCAAGATTGAACTGGCTGTCCTTCACGCCGAGATCGGCAGCTTCGGTAAACCAGCGAGCGGCGGACGTATTGTCCGGCGCGCCATTCGCGCCGGTTGCAAACAGAACGGCGAGATTGTGCATCGCGCTTGCATTGCCCTGCTGCGCGGAGAGCTGGTACCAGGTCTTGGCCTTGTCCAGATCGCGGGGCATGCCGAGGCCTTTTTCATTGAAATTGCCAAGGCGATACTGTGCCGGGGCAAAGCCCTGACCGGCGGAAATGTCATACCACTGCGCGGCTTTGTTAAAGTCAGCGGTAACACCGCGACCTTCCATATAGCGGTTGCCGATTTCGAACAGGGCGCGTGCATCGCCCTTGGCGGCGGCTTCGCGCAGAGCTGCCGGGCCAGCTTCTTCCGGAATGGCCGGGATAGCGACCTGAGCCTGTGCCGAAGGCGAAGCGGCCTGTTCAGGGGCAGAGACTTCGACCGGCGTGGTCGGCGCGCTGGCGATCACCGTTTCAATGGTGGGTGACTGGTCCGATGCAGCAGGCGCTTCGGCCTTTTCCTGACGCGGCTCGGTAACTTGTGGTGTCTCGGTCTGGACCGGTGCTTCAGCCTGTACCGGAGCCTGCGGTGCTGCTGGCGTTTCGACGGCAGGTGTTTCCGGCTGAGGAGCCAGATCGACAGTCGCGTCGGTCGGTTCATCGCGGGTAAGGAACGCACTGCCGACTTGCAGACCTGCCATGGCGATCATGACAGCGCCAATTGCCATCAGGATCGGCTTGCGCTGACGCTGCATAATGTCGCCGACGGACTTTTTCTTCTTACCTGCGCCCTTTGCGGAACCCTTCTGGAGATGCTCGGATTCAGCGGCGGCAAGCTGCGCGGCGCGGCGGGCCGCGGTGATGAAATCAACCTTGCCGTTGGCTGCCAGAGCAGCATCGGCTGCATCTTCGCGCTGGCGGCGTTCTTCACGCACGCGCTTCATGATGGAGTTGAGGTCGGGCATGTGATCGCCGCCAAACCGGGCGTCTGGTTCGTTCTCGACGATTGGCTCGACAGCGGCCATTTCGCTTTCGAAAGCCGGGGCATCGGTCTTGTCAAAGCTTTCGGCCTTGAGATCGTTGTCGGTATTGAGATCGTTCTTCTCGGTGCGACGTCCGCGCATGGCCTTGGCAAGACCACCGAACAGCGACGACTTGCCAGAGGCTTCGCCAGTCGGTGCGGTCACAACGGCGCTTTCGCCCTGAATGGTTGCGAAGGCGGCTTCGGCAGCAGCCGTCGCAGGCGAGCGAGGGGTGTTCAGGCGTGGTGCATTGGTGTCCGGAGCAGCAAAGCGTGGTGCCGCTTCCTCGGCCAAAGCCATTGCCGGGCGTGTATCGTCTTCACGCTTGTCGAGGCTGCGATTGGCGAAGCTGTCAGCGTTGACGCTCTGGCTGCCCATATCCTGTTCAAGCCGGGACAGGCGATCCACAATCTTGACCAGCGTGTCGTGAACGGCTTCAAAGGTCTTGCTGTTGCGCTCGTCCGTGTTGCGGGCCAGCATTTCCAGCGACTTCATATCGTCGGCGAGCTGACGGGCAATGGCCGTATCGCCCTGATTGCCATGCTGGAGAACCCGCGCGACAGCGCTTTCCGCAGCTTCGCGGGCCGCATCCAGAACCGTTTCGCGGTTCGTCGTGATAGAGCGCTCGATGGAGTCGAGGCGCGGCTTGATCTGGGCGAGCTCGGCTACCGGCTGGGCGAGATGGTGGGCGATATTGGCGATCTGGTCTTCCAGATTGCGGATCGCTTCGCTGTCAGCCAGATTTGGCATTTCATATTGCGGCGCTTGCAGCAATCCGAGAGAAATCTGCTGCGAAATATCGTCAAGACGTCCTTCGAGCGTATGGATGGCGTCGCTGTCGATGGAGCGGTTGCCATATTGCGCGTCCAGACGTTCGGTCAGTTCTGCAAAGCGGCGGTCAATGGTGTCGAGAACGGCAGGGTCGGGCTCATGGCTGCGGCGTTCGGCATTTTCCAGCTTCTGACCAATGGCTTCGAGGCGCGCCTCAACGCTGCGATAATCGGACTGGCTCAGATTTTCCGTAACCTTGGCAACCTGATTGGCCAGAAGGCTGATCTGATGCGCAAGCTGCTCGGCAATCCGGTCGGGCAGGGCCTGTCCGGTGGAGAGCACGTCTATGCGCTGCGAAAGATCGCTGAGCTTCTGGAACAAGACATCGGAGTTCTGGCGGGAAGCCGAACCGTCGATCTGGTCTGCAAGCTCGGCAAGACGCTTCTCGATGCGTTCCAGACGGCGCGCATCTTCCTGATCAGGGCGCTGTGCGCGGCTGGTTGCGATGATCGCGCGGCTGATCTCATCCAGCCGGGTGTCGATCTGGTTCAGCATGTCCTGCTCGAAAGGCGCGGCATTCTGCGGGTTCAGCGCATCTTCGATGGAATGAGTCAGGCGACCAATCCGCTCTTCAATCGCGCTGAAAGCGTGGGACTGCGGCAGGGTGCCGATGGCTTCGCGCATCTGCTCCAGGCGCGAGCCGATAGCATTCAAGGCCGGGTTAACGGCATCGTGACGCTTTTCGAAAGCCTGCATCTGCTCGTCGAAGCGATCCCAGCGGTTGTCGAGACGGCGCAGGGTTTCTTCACGGGCAAGCGTGTGAACAGTGCGGTTCAATTCGTCGAACTGACGGCGCAGAGCCTGTGCATTGGCTTCGCTGCTGCGTTCCGCAAGCAGGTGGACGCTTTCGCTAAGACGATCGAAATCGTCACTCATACGCTGCGAGAAACCTTCTTCGCTGGCAGCGCGCTGCATACGCGACATTTCGCGGCTGGCGTCGCTGATTTCGCTGCTTGATGCGAAACGCGGCTGTGCCTGTTCCTGCTGCTGGCGCTGGCTGTCACGACGGCGGCGCAGATTATCGGCGATCTCTGCGAGACCAGCTGCTGTGTCGTCGGCATAGCGCGGGGCGGCGGGCTGGTGAGCGGCAAAGGAGGGTGCGTTCGGATGCGGTGCTTCGGGTGCGTCCTGTTCCAGCTCCATCAGACGGCGCTCAAGACCGGCAAGGGTGCGGTCGAGCTCCCGCATGGCTGCGGACGCGGGACGGCGCTCGCGATGCGCGTTCAAATCATCAATTCTGGAACGCGAACCGGAAGCTAGCTCTGGATTTGCCATGAGAAATTCACTTTTCCAAATGATAAGGGTCGCCGGACGCAAATTCAGGAACGCAGAACCGCAGAAACTTGCTGCACCTACATTTGTACAAACGTAGTAAACAAGTCGTTAATATGCGGGTTTTCAGCTTGTTTTTGAACGCAATTTGTCCGGTCTGATGGCCTGAGCAGGTGTGGTAGGCACCAAATTGCCCGGGTTCGGAAGTGACCGGGTCTGTCATGACAGTATGGGCAACCAGAATCGACGGGCTGGCCCGGTCATTTTGTGACCGAAGCTTTGTCCTGAGTCGGTTCTCAACGAGGTTCTATCGCGCTCCGGTGCGGTGGACGGGCGTTTCCGGGGGCGGAAACAGGGATGAATATGAGTGAAACGGCCATTGAGCCTGTAACGATAGCGGAGCTCCTGACCGGGAGCAGCTTGAAGGTCAGAGAAGAAAACCAGCAACGCAGCCAATTGTTCAGAATTGGCGATCTTGCGCACGAATTCGGGCTTTCGTTGCGCGCGTTACGTTTCTACGAGGATAAGGGATTGCTGAGCCCAAGGCGGGCCGGGGTCACGCGTCTTTATGACCGTGAAGACCACACACGCCTGCGTCTCATTTTGTTCGGTCGTCAGATCGGCTTTACGCTCGCAGAGACGAAACAGCTTATCGATCTCTGGAAAGAAGGCGCAAGCGATCTGAGCCAGCTCGACGACTTGCGTGCGACGCTTTCCGGAAAACTCGGTGAACTTGAGAAAAAGAAGCTCGAAATCGACCGTTCGATAGAGGAGCTGAAAACGCTTCTGAGACGGCTGTTGGCGTCGTCGACGTAAGCAGTGAATGACATGCCGCCCTTTCGCGGGGGCGAAAAGGCGGCCTTTGTCTTTTATGCGACGTCTTCGACCTGATCGAGATAATCGCCATAGCCTGCCGCTTCCATCTCTGCTTTCGGAACGAAGCGTAGGGAGGCGGAATTGATGCAATAACGCAGACCGCCACGGTCCACCGGGCCGTCCGGGAAGACGTGTCCGAGATGGCTGTCGCCATGGGCTGAACGCACTTCGGTGCGAACCATGCCGTGCGACATATCATTCAATTCGCTGACATTGGCGGGTTCAATCGGCTTGGTGAAGCTTGGCCAGCCGCAATGGGATTCGTATTTGTCGCTGGAAGCAAATAGCGGCTCGCCGGAAACGATATCGACGTAAATGCCGGCTTCCTTATTATAGAGATATTCGCCCGTTCCCGGGCGTTCCGTGCCGCTTTCCTGCGTAACGCGATACTGTTCCGGTGACAGCTTGGCGATGGCCTCCGGATTCTTGCTGTAGCTCATGGGTATACTCCCTGTCATTCGGCTTGAATCTAGGCCGTCCGGGACAACTATTCCAGAGGGCGGCACAGGAATTTGAAGTGTTTCAGCTGTCCTGCGGGACCAGAGCGAATTCCGCTGTACGCGTGACTTCCTGAAGCACGAAAAGCGCATTTTCCAGCGATTGCCGGTCGATCTTTTCAAGAAGCTCGGCGCGAATGTGATGGGTCACATCCTGAAGTTCGCGAACCTGCTCCTGCCCTTCCGCGGTCAGCTCGATGCGCTTGGCGCGACGGTCGCCTTCCACAGGAACACGGCGGATAAGCTCCTGTTTTTCAAGGCCATCCAGCAGGCGAACAACGGAGGGATGCTCGATTTCCAATGCATCGGCCAGTTCGCGCTGGTTCCAGTCGCGGTCCTGCGCAAGCAACAGCATCACACGGGCGCGTGACAGTGTGAGGCCAAGCGCGCGGACGCGTGAATCAAAAAGGTTGCGCATTTTTCGGGCCGCAGTGGATAGGCCCATGGTGAACGCAGCGTGCAGTTCCTGTTTTGGGTCGTACATTACTTAGCAATCTAAAATATGGGTGTGCTATATATATAGCGATCCCCGGCATGATCGCAAGGGCATGGCTGGTTCATGCCAGCTTTCAGTAAATCTGAAATGACAACGTTTGTACAATTTTGCTTTACGTACCTCAGATCGAAAGTTAAGCTCCCAATTGTGAGGCTTTGGGAGGAGTTCACGTGCGATCTGATTATCAGGATCAATGGCTGGGAGGCTTTGGCCGCAAGCGTGGCGCATCGAATGGTGCGCGCTTATGATTTCGGCTGCAAAAACCAATAAAGCGGCGCTTCTTGAAGCTCGATCCTTGTCGAAATCTTTCGGCCCTGTGCAGGTGCTGAAGAATATCAATCTGCAGATTTACGGCGGCGAAGTTCACGCGATCATCGGCGAAAATGGCGCCGGAAAATCGACGCTGATGAAGCTTCTTGCGGGCAATGAACGCCCGACAGCGGGTGAAATCCACATTGATGGCAAGCCAATCGCGTTTGCCAATCCGGTTGAGGCGGAAGCGCAGGGCATCGTTCTTGTACATCAGGAAATATTGCTCGCGCCCGATCTGACGGTTGCGCAGAATATTTACCTCGGCCGAGAGCTGACGAACGGCATTACCGTCAACGACCGTGCTATGCGTGAGGGTGCACGCAAGGCAATCCGGGATCTCGGTGCGGACATCGATCCTGATGCGGTGGTCGGCAGCCTGTCGATAGCACAGCGTCAGCTGGTACAGATTGCGCGTGTTCTGCTGGTACCGCACCGCGTGGTGATCTTCGACGAGCCGACAGCATCGCTGACGCCGGTTGAAACGGAAGCCTTGTTGAAGGTTATTCGAGACATACGCGCCAAGGGCGTTGCCATCCTCTACATTTCGCATCGTTTGCCGGAAGTGAAGGAAATTTCCGACCGGGTAACGGTGTTGCGTGACGGTACGCTTGTTGCTGCGCATCTGGCGTCAGAGCTTCAGCCCGCTGATATGGCGCGGCTGATGGTCGGGCGCGATGTGGCGAAGCTTTACCCTGACCGCACAACGCAGCATGGCGGTGAGGCCGTGCTGGAAGTCAGCGGCTTTTCCGTGCCCGGCCATGTGAAGGAAGCGAGTTTCCGCCTCAACAGAGGTGAAATACTCGGCTTCGCAGGGCTGGTTGGTGCAGGGCGTACTGAACTGATGGAAGGTGTCGTGGGTCTGCGTCCCGGTAAGGGGGACGTGCGCCATAACGGCAAGCCCGCGCATTTCCGCGATGCCCATGACAGTCTGACGGCAGGCATCGCTTATCTGAGCGAAGACCGCAAAGGTAAGGGGCTGTTGTTGACCAAGGATCTGGGCATCAACCTGACGCTTGCCTCGCTGAAAAAATTTGTCAGCCGCTTCCAGATCGACCGCAACAGGGAGCGGGTGGCGCTGGATGATGCGATCCGCGATTTCGACATTCGTACAGGGAGCAAGGATATTCTGGCCGGGCAATTGTCCGGCGGTAACCAGCAGAAGCTGCTTCTGGCCAAGATGATGATGCTCGATCCCTCTATCGTCATCATCGACGAGCCGACCCGCGGCATCGATGTCGGGACCAAGGAACAGATTTATCAGTTCATCGCCAATCTGGCGGACGAGGGCCGTTCGATCATTGTTGTGTCATCGGAAATGCCGGAACTGATCGGTATTTGCGACCGTATCGTCGTGATGCGTGAAGGACGTATCGCCGGGGAAGTCACGGGCGAGCGGATGACAGAACATGACATCGTCGTTCTGGCGACCGGCGTTGATGCAGCAGAAGCGGCCTGAACGGCAATAAACAGAAAAAGACAATGAGTGGGAATTCAATGACACAGGTTGCGACTGACAAAAGCCGGGCGCCGAAAACGTCCAAGGACTGGGACCTGAGAGCCATCGCGCCGTTCATCGCGCTCGCCCTGTTGCTCGTTCTGGGAACAGTCGCCAATCCCAATTTCATCAGCATCGACAATCTGCTGAATGTCGCCACGCGCAGCGCTTTCATTGCCATTATCGCGCTCGGCGCGACCTATGTGATCTCGTCTGGCGGGCTCGATCTTTCCGTTGGCGCAATGGTCGCCTTTGTGGCCGGCATCATGATCCTGTTCATGAATAGCGGCGTCATTGCCGATCCGGTGCTGATGCTGATCGCCGCCGTCATGTTGGCGGTTGTGGTCGGCGCGGCCTGTGGTCTCCTGAACGGGTTGATTACGACAGTTGGCGGGATTGAACCTTTCATCGCAACGCTTGGTACGATGGGCATCTATCGCGGCCTGACGACATGGCTGTCGCAGGGCGGCGCGATTACGCTTCGAAACCCGGAGATACAGTCGCTCTATCGCCCGGCCTATTTCGGTACGGTTTTGGGCGTGCCAGTGCCGGTGATCGCCATTTTCGTCACGGCGGCGATTGCAGCCTTCGTCCTCTATCGCACGCGTTATGGACGTCATGTGATTGCGGTCGGCTCCAGCGAGGATGTTGCCCGTTATTCCGGCATTTCGGTCAAGCGCGTGCGCACGATAGCTTATGTTGTTCAAGGGCTCTGTGTGGCGGTTGCCGTGCTGCTTTACGTGCCGCGTCTGGGGTCTACATCGGCCACGACCGGCATCCTTTGGGAGTTGCAGGCCATCACGGCTGTTGTGGTTGGCGGAACGGCGCTGCGCGGCGGTGTCGCCCGGGTTTGGGGGACGATCTGCGGCGCGTTCATTCTGGAGATCGTCGGCAACATCATGCTGCTGTCGAATTTCGTCAGCGAATATCTGATCGGGGCCATTCAGGGCGCGATCATCATCATCGCCATGCTGGTGCAGCGGTCACTGTCACGGCGATGACATACAGGAATTGGCGGGATTGCAGGGGCGATTCCGGCAAAAGGGGTATGTCTCCCGAAACCGGATACGGTGCTGGGAACAAGGCATGCGTCCATTGAAAGAGACAAGCCCCGTTTTTTGGGAGGAAAACATGCGAAGGAAATTTTTGGGCGTTGCTTTCGCCGCTTTGGCTGCAAGCGCCATGGCATTTACCAGTGTTGCCAGCGCGCAGGACAAGAAGGTCACCATCGGCGTTTCAATTCCGGCTGCCGACCATGGCTGGACGGCAGGCGTCGTCTATCACGCCGAGCGCGTGGCAAAGCTTCTGATGCAGGAGCATCCGGGTTTGAACGTTATCGTCAAGACCTCGCCGGATGCGGCCAATCAGGCCAATGCCTTGCAGGATCTGGCGGTACAGGGCCTCGATGCTCTGGTGGTGCTGCCGTCTGACCCGGATCCACTGGTCAATGCGATCAAGGAAATCAAGGACAAGGGCACGTTTGTGGCGCTTGTTGACCGTGCGCCGAGCAACAATGACAACTCGATCCGCGATCTTTATGTCGCCGGTAACAATCCGGCGCTTGGTCAGGTCGCAGGCGAATATATCAAGAAGACCACCCCGGATGCGCAGGTTGTCGTTATTCGCGGGATGCCGATCCCGATTGATCAGCAGCGTCAGGACGGCTTCGACAAGGGCATTGAAGGCTCCAACGTCAAGATTCTTGACCGTCAATACGGCAACTGGAACCGCGACGACGCTTTCCGCGTGATGCAGGACTTTCTGACCAAATATCCGAAGATCGACGTGGTCTGGTGTCAGGATGACGACATGGCTGTGGGCGTGCTCGAAGCCATCAAGCAGGCCAACCGCAGCGACATTCAGTACATCGTTGCTGGTGCTGGTTCCAAGGACATGATCAAGAAAGTCATGGACGGCGACAAGCTGGTGCCGGTCGACGTGCTCTATCCGCCTGCGATGGTGGGCACAGCCATGCAGCTCACCGCCGGTCATTTTTATGACCAGACTCCGGTCAGCGGCAATTACATCCTCGATGCAACGCTCGTCACGAAAGACAATGCCGAGCAGTTCTACTTCCCGGATTCGCCATTCTGATCCGTTGCGTGCGCCCGCCATTTTGGCGGGCGCATTCCATTCTGGGGCCCGGTTTGATCTGACTACATCAGATCGGTACTCTAACTATTTGTTTTGAGGCACATTTTACTCGACACCACGTCATTCTTTTCGGGATGTGCTTTTCTGGAGGAGTTTCGATGAAGACGATCAAGGGGCCGGGGATTTTCCTCGGGCAGTTCGCCGGCGATGCAGCGCCGTTCAACACATGGGACGGCATAACCAAATGGGCCGCCGAAAAAGGTTATCTCGGCGTGCAGGTGCCCACCTGGGCAAGCCAACTGATCGATCTTAAAAAAGCTTCCGAATCAAAGGATTATTGCGACGAATTCGCCGGTGTGGCGAAGGAAAACGGGGTGGTTGTCACCGAGCTTTCCACCCATCTGCAAGGCCAGCTTGTTGCTGTTCATCCGGCCTATGACGAAGCCTTTGACGGCTTTGCCGTGCCGGAAGTGCGCGGCAATCCCAAGGCCCGACAGGCCTGGGCCGTCGAACAGGTCAAGATGGCAATCAAGGCATCGCGCAATCTCGGCATTGGTGCACATGCGACCTTTTCGGGCGCGCTTGCATGGCCGTTTATCTATCCATGGCCGCAGCGACCTGCCGGTCTTGTCGAAACGGCGTTTGACGAACTCGCACGCCGCTGGACGCCGATCCTCGACCATGCTGACGAGCATGGCGTCGATATCTGCTACGAAATTCATCCGGGCGAAGACCTGCATGACGGCGTGACATTCGAGATGTTTCTGGAGCGTGTGAAGAACCATCCGCGCGCCAACATGCTCTACGACCCGTCGCATTATGTGCTGCAATGTCTCGATTATCTCGACAATATCGACATTTACAAAGACCGGATCAGGATGTTCCACGTCAAGGACGCGGAGTTCAATCCGACCGGACGACAGGGCGTCTATGGCGGCTATCAGGGCTGGGTCAATCGTGCCGGACGTTTCCGCTCGCTGGGTGACGGGCAGGTTGATTTTGGCGCTGTCTTCTCCAAAATGGCCGCGAATGATTTCGACGGCTGGGCCGTGGTCGAATGGGAATGCGCGTTGAAGCACCCGGAAGACGGCGCACGCGAAGGCGCAGAATTCGTAAAGGCGCATATCATACGCGTCACCGACAAGGCATTTGATGATTTTGCATCGGGCGGCACCGATGATGCTGCCAATCGCCGTATGCTGGGTCTTTGAGACGAAATGAGGAATACATGACGATTGAAGCCAAAACCAAGGAAACTGCAACGCCGCGCATCCGTCTCGGCATGGTTGGCGGCGGAGCGGGTGCCTTCATTGGCGGCGTGCACCGCATGGCGTCACGGCTCGACAACCGGTTCGAACTGGTTGCGGGCGCACTCTCCTCATCGCCGGAAAAGGCGCAAGCCTCGGGGCATGAACTGGGGCTGGCGGCAGACCGGATTTATTCGGACTTCCGGGAGATGGCGATCCGTGAAGCACGATTGAAAAATGGCATTGAAGCCGTTTCCATCGTGACGCCCAACCATGTTCACTACGAAGCCGCGAAAGAGTTCCTGAAGCGCGGCATTCATGTCATTTGCGACAAGCCTCTGACCTCCACGCTGGCCGATGCCAAAAAGCTGAAAAAGGCTGCTGATGAGAGCGGTGCGCTGTTCGTGTTGACCCATAACTATACGGGTTATCCGATGGTGCGGCAGGCCCGTGCTATGGCGGCCAGTGGTGAACTCGGCGATCTGCGGGTCGTGCAGGTGGAATATGCGCAGGACTGGCTGACGGAAGCCGTCGAAGCCACCGGCGCGAAGGGTGCTGTCTGGCGGACCGATCCGGCCCAATCCGGCCTTGGCGGCGCCACGGGTGACATTGGCACCCATGCCTTCAATCTGGCCTCCTTCGTGACTGGACTGACACTCGATAGTCTGGCCGCCGACCTCGACAGTTTCGTCGCGGGGCGTCGTCTTGACGACAATGCTCATGTGATGTTGCGATTTGCGGGTGGCGCGAAAGGCATGCTCTGGTGCAGTCAGGTTGCTCCCGGTAATGAAAATGCGCTTCGTCTGCGTGTCTATGGCACAAAGGGCGGCATTGAATGGGCGCAGGAAGACCCGAACCGGCTATGGTTTACCCCCTTCGGTGGCGAAAAGCGGCTCATCACGCGCGGCGGAGCCGGTGCCGGGCCCGAAGCTGCGCGGGTAACGCGTGTGCCTGCCGGTCATCCGGAAGGTTATCTTGAGGCTTTTGCGACGATCTATACCGAAGCGGCCAATGCCATTGAGGCGCATCGCGAAGGCAAAAAGCCGGACAGTGCGGTGGTTTACCCGACCGTTGACGATGGGCTGCTGGGCGTGAGCTTTATCGACGCTTGCGTACGCTCGTCCAAGAGAAATGGCGCCTGGGTCAGTCTCTGACGGCTTGCCGAAAATGTTGTGGGGCGACCGTGGCGCGGTCGCTCCGCCGTAGAAAAACCATTTTAATTTCATTTTTGTAAGCGAACGCTTGCGAAGGCGTATTGGTCATATTGATCTGCCTGTTTTGCGGCAGGTCCTGCAAAAAGCCGCTTGAGACATACGCCATGCAGAAATTCCGTCCCACAATCGCCAGCGGCCCATTGTGCCTTCTGACGGTGCTTTATGTTTTCATCTTCACCAATGCTTCGTTCTGGCACGCAATAGGTTCTTACTATGCGGATTCGCCTTGGAAACTCGCAGGCATAGCGGCAGCTCTTCTGCTGCTACATACCGCTCTGCTTCTGATCTTTTCTGCGAAATATGTCATCAAGCCGATCCTGATCCTGTTTGTCCTGATCGCAGCTGGCGGTTCCTATTTCACCGATACATTCGGGACGATCATCGACAAATATGTGGTCGAGGCTGCGCTGACGACAACGCAGGCCGAGTCCGGTGCGCTGCTGACGCCGAGCTTTGCATGGCACATGCTGCTGTTCGGCGTGGTGCCGTCGCTGCTGATTGTCTGGGTGCGGGTCAAACACCGGCCTTTGCTGGGCAAGGTGGCGGTCAATACCGGCATTATCCTTGCCTGCCTGCTGGCGACGATCGCCATATTGGGCGTTAATTACGCAGCCTATTCGTCGATGTTCCGTGAACATAATGCCGACATCATGCAGAAGCTGATGCCGGGAACCCCGATCACCAGCACGGTTCAATATGTGGCGCATACGATCAAGAACCGCGACATACCAATGGAGCCGCTTGGACTGGATGCCAAGCAGACGGCAACGAAACTGCCTGCGGATAAAAAGCTGCTGACGATTGTGGTTGTCGGCGAAACCGCACGCGCGCAGAATTTTAGCCTCAACGGCTATTCGCGGGAAACCAACCCGGAATTGAAGCAGCGTAATGTCGTTGCTTTCACAGACACGACGAGCTGCGGAACGGAAACTTCTGTTTCGGTGCCGTGCATGTTCTCACCTTTCACGCGGGAGGAGTTTTCAAACACCAAGTTCCGTGGATCGGAAAATCTGATGGACGTGCTGCAACATGCGGGCGTGCAGGTTGCATGGTATGAAAACAATACCGGCAGCAAGGGCGTTGCCGAACGCATCAAGTTGATCGACCTGCAAAACGCCAAGGACACGCGTTACTGCGAGGGTGGCGAATGTATCGATCAGATTCTGGTCGACAGTCTGGATAAGGAACTGAAAGAGCTGACGGGTAATGCCACCATTGTCCTGCATATGACAGGCAGTCATGGCCCGGCTTATTACCGCCGCTATCCGGAAGAATTTGCGAAGTTCAAGCCCGATTGCCGCTCGAACGACTTTGCCAAGTGCTCGCATGAAGAGATTGTCAATGCCTATGACAATTCGATCCTCTATACGGATCACATCCTGTCGGAAGTCATCGATCTGCTGAAAGCGAACGAAGACAAGTTTGCTTCATCGATGATCTACATGTCCGACCACGGGGAATCTCTTGGCGAAGACGGTCTTTATCTCCATGCAGCGCCTTATTTTATCGCGCCATCACAGCAGACCCATGTGCCGTTCATCACGTGGTTTGCGCCGGAATATGCCTCCGACACGGGCCTTGATGTCGATTGCCTGAGGAAGACCGTTGCCGAACCATCATCGCATGACAATCTGTTCCATACCGTGCTTGGGATGATGCAAATCAAGACAACGGTTTATGATCAAAAGCTCGACCGCTTTGCCGCCTGTCGCACGCCTCATAGCGTGGCGTTGAACTAAATCCAAAACCTCGCCGGAAGGCGGGGTTTTGTTATCCAGTCTAGTGGATTGAATTTGACGTTTGAATCCCGGCTGTCACATAAGCTGCTTCAATCGTCAAATTCGAAAAATCCACTAGATACATATAGTTGCTAGTGGTCTTTTTGATTCCAACATTTGCTCAGCGCTTGGAACTCAGGGGTGAAAATGTTGGAATCAGCCCATTAGCCAGCCAGTGAATGCAGGGCCGGGTAGAGTGCGCGATAGCGCTGATAGGCTTCGTCATAAGCGGAGAGAAGCGCCTGTTCAGGCTCGATAGTGCGAGCGGTGCGCGGCGGCGTGCAAATTGCGAACGGATCGGCCCCGCTGGCCGCAATCAGCCCCAGACGCGCCGCGCCGAAGGCAGCGCCAAAATCGCCTTCTTCCGGCAGCGAAACGGGCGTGTTCAGCGCTGTGGCAATGGACTTCAACCAATAGGTAGAGCGGGAGCCGCCACCGACCGCAATGAGAGAATGGATTTCCGTGCCTGCGGATTGAAGCGCGGCGAGACTATCGCGGATGGCAAAGGAGACGCCTTCCAGAACGGCCTGTGTCATGGCGTTTCGGTCGGTTTCATGCTCCAGACCGTTAAAGCTGCCGCGAATTTTCGCGTCATTATAAGGCGTACGCTCGCCGGACAGATAGGGTAGGAAGGTTACACTGCCGGGCGCTTTTACGGTGTCGCCCAGTTCCTGATCGAGCACATGCGGCGTTGCGCCGACAACGCGCGCGAACCAGTCAAGCGCGCTTGCCGCCGAGAGAATTACGCCCATCTGATGCCATGTGCCAGGCAGCGCGTGGCAAAAGGCATGGACGGCACTTTCAGGCTTTGGCTGATAGGCGCCATTGGCGGCAAACAAGACGCCGGACGTGCCAAGCGACACGAAAGCATGGCCGGGTTTCACCGTTCCCATGCCGCAAGCCGAGGCGGCGTTATCGCCTGCGCCGCCTGCGACCACAGGGCGACCGTCGATGCCCCAACGCACTGCCAGCTCCGCACGCAACTGTCCCGTAGCGTCGCTGCCTTCCGCAAGTCGTGGCATCTGGCTTTCGGTCAGTCCGGTCTTTGCAAGCAATTCGGATGACCAGTGACGTCCGCCGGTGTCAAGCCAGCTTGTTCCGGCTGAATCCGACATGTCTGATACGTGTTCGCCAGTCAGCCAGAGGCGCAAATAATCCTTCGGCAACAGGATCTTGCGCGTCTTGGCGAAAGTTTCGGGTTCATTGCGGGCAACCCACACGAGTTTGGGTGCGGTAAAGCCGGGAAAGACGATATTGCCGGTAATAGTGCGGAAGGCTGAATCAGCATCAAGCTCTGCGGCCTCACGATAGCTTCTCGTGTCGTTCCAGAGGATACAGGGGCGCAGCACTTGATCGGCATCGTCCAGCAATGTCGCGCCGTGCATCTGGCCTGAAAGGCCGATGCCTTTGATGGCTCCGAATTCTTTCGGATGAGTTCTCCGCAAGGCGTCTATAGCGGTTTCAGTGGCGCTGATCCATTGGGAGGGGTTCTGTTCGCTCCAGCCCGGATGCGGGCGGAATACGTCCAGTTCGCCATGCGCCGAGCCGACAAGCCGCTGATTGTCGTCGATCAGAAGCGCTTTGACGCCGGATGTTCCAAGATCGAGGCCGAGATACATGGTTGCTCCTGTCGGAAGTTCACGATGGCCAACGGTTTAGCAGAACTGCGGCAGGTTATCTTTGAGAAAGATTTCGATGCGAATATGTTCCTGCCCGGCAATAATCGGCAGCCGATCGGCAGAGGCTTTCAGGATGCGAATGGCGCTGCGAATTTCATGCCCGGCATCCTGTGCCAGAACGCCATGCACCAGCCCTTGTTCCAGCGCCTGCGAGGTCGCGTCGTCGCGCTCATGGGCGATCACCAGAGGACGCTTTCCGGCATGGGTGGCAAGCGCACGAAGCAATCCGCCATTGCCAGCGCCAAGGCTGTAAATGCCCGCAATATCGTTGCGTTCGCGAAGCAGGGTGCGCACCAGATTTTCCACCCGCGCATCTTCATCGAGCCCTTCAAGGGCAGGGAGGATGGAGCGTTCGGGGAAATTGTTCCGCATAGCCGAGGTGAAACCATCGAAGCGCTCGCGATGATCACGCACCTTCAACGAGCCGGTCAGAATGGCGATGACGCCTTCGGTTCCATTCGCGAAAAGACCGAGAAGTCGAGCAGCCGTGCGTCCGGCCGCAGTATTATCCACGCCGACATAGTGTTCGCGGGCCGAGTGGCCGAGATCAGAAACCAGCGTCACGGCATGCACGCCGCTTGCGCGCAGCCGGTCGCAGGCCGCCCGAACCGGATCGGTATCGAGCGCGACGAAAGCCACGCCGTCAGGTTTGCGTAGGGCGCTGGCGTCGAGCGCCGCGACCAGTGCAACCTCATCAAATGCAGGAACCAGAATGAGATTTATCGAGACGCGCTCGGCCAGCGCTCGCTCAGTCGCGATAGCGATCTCTTCGCGAAGGCTCAGCATGAAGGTGTTGTCATTGTCGGGCACAATGAAATCGAACTGATAAAGCCGGCTGCGCGCCAGATTGGCGGCTCCCACATCGCGGACATAGCCAAGCGTATTCATGGCATCCACCACCCGCTCACGGGTTTTGGATCGGACGCCAGGACGGTCGTTCAAAACGCGATCAACCGTGGCGAGGCTGACGCCCGCAGTGCGCGCTATATCATGAACGGTGGGTTTCATTCCTGCTCCTCCAAACAAACCATAGGAGCAAAGATGAGGTACGTAAATCAAAAAATTTCAGCTTCGATTTTCGTTGCGATATCAATAGGGTTTAGCAAGGAACTGAAATTGCGTGCAGCGGAATGAGCGAGGCGTTGACAAGAGAAAGGGCGGCCTTGGCCGCCCGATCGTATGGCTTGAAATCAGTCCCAATAAGGGCGCGGTCTGTGGCGCGGTGGCCGGTCCCGATATTCGTCGCGCCAATGGTGACGACGCCAGTCTCTCGGTGGCGGTCCCCAGCCCCAGCGTGGCGGAGGCGGTGGACCCCAGCCCCAACCGGGAGGTGGTGGTGGGCGGCGATAGCCGGGAACGCATACACCGTCATAGGTCATGCGCCAGCCGCGACCGCAGCGGTAATCAGCCTTTTGCACCAGTCCGGATTGCACGGTTGCTTGCAGATTGCTGATCGGGGTAGCTTCGGCATTAAAGGCGAATACAGCCAGTGCCGCAGCTAAAGAAAGTACCGACACTCTCATGCCGTTTCTCCATATCGTTTAACGGCCTCAGTCTGATCTTGCATTTGGGACTATTCGCGGCAGCTGAAATCAATTTGCCTGTACGGCGGTTATAATCGCGCTACCAGTGAGTCATCTGACTATTGGCCGCCCAATCGTTTCATGGTCTTCTTCAATGTCGAAACGCTTTGATAACCCGCTTCGACGCTGGCGATGGCAAGCGGCATGCCTTCTGCGCGTTTGCGCATGACATGGGATACACGCAGACGCTGCCGCCATTCGACAAAGCTCATGCCTGTCTGGAGACGGAATTTGCGCGTCATGGTGCGACGGCTCATGCCGACTTCGTCCGCCCAGTCATCAATTGTGAGGTCGAGGCCGGGATTGTCGAGCAGGCTGCGGCAGAGCTTGCGCAATTGCTTGTCGGTCGGAAGCGAAACGACATAGGGCTGCTCCTGTGCCGAGCGAACCTCGTCCAGAATAAGCGCTGTCAGATGTTGGCCGCGTCCGTTTTCATCATAAAGCACCGGTTCCTCAGCCAGAGCCTGCACGCTGGCGTCCAACAGGGGAGAAACTTTCAGAACGCGCGTCGGCTCCCAGTGCTCGCGCAAGACCGATTCTTCTATAAAGACGGCATGCATTTCCACTGCGCCATAAATGTCGACAGTGTGTGGCACATCGGGCGGAAGAAGCACGGCATAGCCGCTCGGCAGCATGAAAGCGCCATCTTCTGTCTGCGCCGTCATATAGCCACTATTGCTATAGAGAAGTTCGCCGCGCCGGTGACTATGCCAGCCGGACGAGGCGCTTTTCTTATAGTCGCGCCGCATCACCGCCAGAGGGCGTGCAATGTCCTGATAGTCGATGGCGTGTTTCGGTCGCGTGCGAATTTCCATTTTGGCCCAATTTGACTGAAATTGTCATATTTAAATGGAATTGCAAAATTTTGACCCGAATGCAACTCAGATTGGCCTGACTCACCAAACGGTCCCGAATATATTCGCTCGCGCAACACATTGAATTGTGTGAGTAAATTAGAATTATTCTGAATTCTGGACTTACGCAACAATAAAAAATAATCGCTATAACCGCTGCTTTGACGGGCCGCGGGCAGTAGCCGTTTTGCAGAAAACGGCAGGAGAACAGGGTTGAAGACGAGCAGGGACACCGTGCGTAACACAGATCGCATTCACAACAGCGGGCACGCCGGATCGCTGCTCAAAACCGTGCTTCTCGGAAGCGTGGCGCTTGGCGCCGTCGCGGTTCCGGCGATGGCGCAGGATACGGGCGTTATTCAGCTCAACACCATCGAGGTGCAGACCTCCGGTGACAAGGGACCTCGCGTCCCGGTCAAGGGTTACATCGCCGAGTATAGCCGCGCAGCCACCAAGAGCGACACGCCGATCCGTGAAACACCGCAATCGATTTCTGTCGTCACACGCGACAACATGAATGATCGCGCTGTTTCGTCGGTGAGTGAAGCGCTGCTTTACAGCGCTAATGTGAATGGTCAGCGTTACGGCGCGGATGTGCGCTCGGATTACTACACTATTCGCGGCTTCCCGGCTGATCTCTATCTGGATGGTATCCGCAGTCCGCAGATCGCCAACCAGACCGGCGGCTATTCGGGCTTTGTGGTCGAACCCTATTCGCTCGAAAGCGTGGAAGTTCTGCGCGGTCCAAGTTCCGCGCTGTTCGGCCAGAGCAATGTCGGTGGTATCGTCAACATGGTCAGCAAGCAGCCACAGGCTGAAGCGTCCAATGAAGCCTATCTGCGCGGTGGCAGTTTCCAGCGCAAGGAATTCGGTTTCGATCTGACAGGTCCGATCAACAACGATCCGCGTTTCACCTATCGCCTCAACGGCATGATCCGCGATGCCGATACGTCTTACGATCTGGGCAAGAACAACCGTATTGCGATCAATCCGAGCTTCGCCTGGCGTCCGGATGCTGATACCAGCCTGATTGTTTCTGGCGGCTATCTCAAGGATGATCTGGGGCAGGCGGGTGTGATCATTCCGGCTTATGGCAGCGTGTTGCCGAACCCGACCGGCCAGAGCATTCCGCGCGATTTTACCGATGGTGATCCGCGCAGCGCGACCTATAAGAAAGAAATCGGCTATGTCGGTTATCAGTTCGAGCATCGTTTCAACGATACGTTCACGCTGCGTCAGAACTTCCGCTATTCGCATCTGAAGACCGATTACCGCAACCTGTTTGCAGGCGTGCTGCCAACCAGTGGCTGGAATGGCACAACGCTGCCGCGCACCAATTATCTGGCCCAGCCGGAACTCGATGCCATCGCCTTCGATACGCAGCTTGAATCACGCTTCGATACGGGGCCGCTGGAGCACACTTTGCTGGTCGGCGTCGATCAGCAATGGCAGCGTCTCGACAATTATACCGGCTCGGCGACCGGTCCGTCGCAGGACCTGTTCAACCCGACCTTCAATCAGCCGCTGACGCCGGTCAAGGCCACGACGCGCCTTCTTCAAAACCAGTATCAGACCGGCATTTATGTGCAGGATCAGATCGAGGCAGGCAATCTGCGCGTGACGCTTGGCGGTCGCAAGGACTTTGTGAAGGTTGATTCCGAGCAGACGACGCTCTCGTCGGGCCGCACGGTTGACTACGAACAGGACCCGGAAAAGTTCACGGGTCGCGCGGGCGTAGCCTATGTGTTCGACAGTGGCTTTGTGCCTTACGCGCTTTATTCGACTTCATTCCTGCCGACGCTGACACTGGCGGATACGCCGCTCAAGCCAACCACCGGCACGTTGAAGGAAGTGGGCGTGAAATATGCCCCGGAAGGTGCGAATTACAGCGTAACGCTTTCGGCTTTCGAAGCTGAACAGCAGAATGTCGTCAATCGTATTTCCGGCGTCTATTATCAGACGGACGAAGTGCGGGTGCGCGGCGTCGAGCTGGAAGGCACTGCCCAATTGTGGGATCGCCTGAACCTGACGGCTGCGATGAGCTTCCAGGACCCGGAAGTCAGCGAAAGCCAGACCCCGGCCCAGGTTGGCAAGCTGCCTTACACCGTGCCGAAGGACCAGCAGTCGCTGTTTGTAAGCTATAACGTGCCGCTTCCGAACAATATCGATGGCAATCTCGTTCTCGGCGGCGGCGTGCGCCGCATCGGCAAGACCGCAGGCGACACGCTGAATACGTTCTTCGTACCGTCCTACACGCTGGTTGATGCCTTCTTGCGCTATGATCTTGGCAACTATCGCCTTCAGGTGAATGCCTATAATCTTGGCGACAAGAAATATGTGGCAGGCTGTAATTCGACCAGCCAGTGCTATTACGGGCAGGGCCGCTCCATCGTGGCGACAACGAGTGTGAAATGGTAGTGAGTTTCTCACGACGTGAATTTCTTGTGGGGGCGGCTTTGGCCGCCCTTACGTCTTCCGTTCGGGCTGAAGCGCCGCACAAGATCGTAACCCTTGAATGGGCGGAAACGGAAATTGCGCTTTCGCTCGGCATTCGCCCGCTGGGTGTCGCCGATCTGGCGGGCTATCGCCAATGGGTCAATATCGAGAATGATGGGCTCGCCGATGCGACCGATGTCGGTGGGCGACAACAGCCGAGCCTCGAAGCGCTGACGCGGCTGAAGCCGGAGTTGATCCTGACCTCCGCGCTGCGCCACAAGGCGATTGCCGAGCGCCTCGAGGCCATTGCGCCGACTGTGCTGCTGGATGGCGCGTCCGATAGCGCCGATCTCTATCAGGATATGAAATCAAATCTCGCCGCTGCCGCAACCGCTCTCGAACGCGAGGCGGAAGGCAAGGCCGAATGGCAATCTTTCGAAGATGGTCTGTCAGCGGCACGGGCGAAACTTTCCGGCCCACTGCCTGTCGTGATTGCGCAGCCCTTGCCCGGCGTGGCGCGATTGAGAATATTCACGACCAATTCGGCAGTGATGAAAACACTGGTGCAGGCTGGTTTCTCGGAAGTAGTTGACCGTGGCGTGCAGCCGTTTGGCTTTACGACCTTTGGGCTGGAGGAGCTTGCGTCCCTCAGCCCGGAAACACGGCTTTGCCTGTTGGATGAAGCGACGCCGAAGGAATTGACGGAAAGCGCTATCTGGCCGGTCCTGCCGGTGGTCAGCGCTGGCCATATTTATCATCTCGGAGGTGATATCTGGCCTTTCGGCTCGACGCGCTCCATGGCGCGGCTGGTCGAGCGGGCCTTATCGGCGCTCACCGCCTGATGCATAAAAAAGCCCCGGTTAAACCAGGGCTTTGTTGTTTCAGGCGACGGCGCGGGCGCATTCAGCGAGAATACGCAGCACTTCGGCACGCTCCTCGATTTGCGGCATATGTCCGCAACGCTGGAAGATATGCACTCCAACTTTTCCGGGCAGGCCATGGGCATGGCTGACAGGAATAACCCGATCTTCCGCACCGAAGATGAGCCGCACAGGGATCGGCAATCCGGCGATAGCCGACCGGACGTCGAAGGTCTGGGTGCTGTCCGTGAAGAACCGTTCTGCAATGGCGCTTTGCGCGGCACGCAATTCGGTATCGGCAGCTTGAGCGACCGTGGCATTGATGAAAGGCCGCGTGAGCAGGCTTTCGTCGCTGACAAGGAGCTTCAGCCACGGCGTAATGCTCGCCTCGCTTTTTGCGGCGATCAGGCCCTTGGTGAAGGCGCCGTTGATCTCGGGGCCGAGACCAGCGGACGAAATCAACACCAGCGAGCGCACGTCGACGATGCCACGCGCTGCAACAGTTGCGGCAACGCCGCCACCGAAGGAATGGCCGCCAAGCAGGCAGGCATTCACGCCAAAGGCGGCGAGTGTGGCTTCAACAGCTTCAGCGATAGCATCGATGCTATCCGGCACCGCACGCGTGGACGCTCCATGACCCGGAAGGTCAAGCGCCAGAACCGGGTGGCCGAGTGTCGCCCCTGCGAGCAGACCGCGCCACGAATTGAGATCGGCGGCGAAGCCATGGATCAGGACAATCGGCAGTTTTCCAGCTTCACCTTCACGCAGCCAAACGGCATTGAGCGGGGCTGCGGAACCTGCGGAGAAGGTCGCCACAGGTTTGGACAGCGGAGCCGATACTGGAGCCGAAGGCTGTGCCGGTGCGACAGCAGCCGGGGCAGAGCCAATCTTCGCCTCGACATCCTTTTTCTGCACACGTCCCTTGGGACCGGAACCCGCAATCGCCTCCAGATCGATACCGGCCTCGCGGGCCAGCCGGCGTGCAAGCGGCGTTGCACGCACGGCTGTGTCCTGAGCGGCAGCGCCTTGGGAGACAGAAATGACCGGTTCGACAGGTTGGGGTGCAGCCTCCCGAACCGGTACAGGCGCGCTCTGCGAGGGAGCAGGCTGCGCATCGGCGGTGAGCTCAACGGATGGTGGTGTTTTGCGCTCTTCGCCTTCTTCGTAAATCCAGGCGACAGCCTGACCGACTGGCACCACCGTGCCTTCGGCGGCTGTCACATTACCGAGAATGCCGCTGGCCGGTGCGTCCACTTCCATGGCCGCCTTATCCGTTTCGATCTCGAACAGGAGCTGGCCTTTCGTGACGGTATCGCCATCCTTGGCGTACCAGCGCGAAATCTGGCCGGTCTCCATATCCATGTCGACTTTCGGCAGGATGACTTCCACTGCCATGGTTAGCGCACTCCCTTGGCAAGATCGCGGGCGCTCTTGAGTATGTCGGGCACCTGCGGCACGGTCGCGCGTTCCAGATCCGGGTTGTACGGAATTGGTGTTTCTGCGCCGCCAAGACGCACGATGGGGGCGTCGAGATAATCGAAAGCATCGCTTTCAGCGACGATGGCCGAGATTTCTGCACCAATGCCGAGCGTTTTCACGGCTTCATAGACGCAAAGCAGCTTGGAGGTCTTCTTGACGCTCTTGATGATCGTGTCGCGGTCAATCGGGCGCACGGTGCGCAGATCGATGACTTCGACGTCGATGCCTTCCTTGGCCAGTTCCGCTGCCGCATCCAGCGCCTTGTGCACCATGATGGCGGTCGCGACGATGGTGAGATCGCGGCCTTCGCGCACCACTTCGGCCTTGCCGATCGGTACGGTATAGTAGCCTTCAGGCACTGGGCCTTTCATCTTGTAAAGCAACTTGTGCTCGAAGATCATGACCGGATCTGGGTCTTCAACGGCTGCAAGCAGCATTCCCTTGACGTCATGCGGCGTGGATGGCTGCAAGACTTTCAGTCCGGGCACATGGCCGAGCCAGGCTTCGAGGCTCTGGCTGTGCTGTGCAGCGGCACCCGTGCCGGAACCGGCAGGAAAGCGCATGACCAGAGGCACCGAAACCGCACCGCCCAGCATGTAGCGGATTTTTGCGGCCTGATTGACGATCTGTTCCATGGCCAGAGCGGCAAAGTCGGAGAACTGGAATTCGAAGATCGGGCGCATGCCGGTGAGCGCTGCGCCGACGGCGACGCCAGCGCCGCCCAGTTCGGAAATAGGCGTGTCCATGACGCGGTCTTCACCGAAGCGATGCACGAGATCGCCGGTTACCTGAAACGCGCCGCCATAGACGCCGATGTCCTCGCCCATCAAGAAAACGCGGTCGTCGCGCTCCATGGCAATCGCCATGGCTTCCTGAATGGCTTGCGAATAGCTCAACTCGCGGATTGTGGTGTCCATGATCAGATTTCGTCCGTATATACGTCGCGGGTCAGGTTGGTGAGGTCGGGAGAAGGACTGTTCTTCGCGAATTCAATCGCGTTAGCGATTTCCTTCTCGACATTGGCTCGAATGGCTTCGATCTCCTTGTCGTCGATCACGCCATAAGCCTTCAGATCAGCCTCGAAATGCGCGATAGGATCGCGATTATTCGCCCAATCCTCGATCTCTTCCTTGGTGCGATAGCGGTTGCGGTCGCTCTTCGAATGACCGCGCAGTCGGTAGGTCTTGTTTTCGATCAGCGAAGGGCCTTCGCCGCGCCGTGCACGTTCCACCGCCTCGTTGATGGCCTCGGCCACGTCGGAGAGGTTGTTGCCGTCCACGACCTTGCCCGGCATGTTGTAGGCCGAGGCACGGTCCGCGACATTGGCCACCGCCGTTGAACGCTTGGTTGAAGTGGACATGCCATAGCCGTTGTTTTCGCAGACGAAAACGACCGGCAGCTTCCAGACGGAAGCCATGTTGAGCGCTTCATGGAAAGCGCCTTCATTGTTGGCGCCATCACCGAAGAACGACACAACAACCTTGTTGTTCTTCTGCTTCTTGGCGGAAAGGGCAGCACCGACTGCGATCGGAATACCGCCGCCGACAATGCCATTGGCGCCGAGATTGCCCTTGGAAACGTCGGCAATGTGCATCGAGCCGCCGCGGCCCTTGCAATAGCCGGTTTCCTTGCCAAAGAACTCGGCAAACATGCGCTTCACATCTGCGCCCTTGGCGATGCAATGACCATGGCCGCGATGGGTCGAGGTGATCATGTCATCTTCGGTCAACGGCAAGCAGGAACCCATGGCGCTTGCTTCCTGTCCAATCGACAGGTGCATCGTGCCGTGGATGAAACCGCGCGTGTAGCTTTCTTCCGCGCCTTCTTCGAAGCGGCGGATGAGATACATCTTGTGCAGCGCTTCCTTCAGCTGTTCCGGAGAATAGGTACGGAAAGCGAAGGGCAGGTTGTGGCGATCTGCGGCCTGCGCATCAATCTTTCTGGCTTGAACCATGGTGCGGCTCCTTATGCTCCGTAAACGAGCTTGTCCTGGCGGGCGCGCAGTTCGGCAATCTTCGAACCCGGCGCGACGGCTGCATTGTCATAGGTGATGAGTTCGCCCTTCTTGATCGGCTTCGTCACGCTGCCGCCCTGAAGAAGGCCGCAGGGAATGGCATGCGCGGTACGCGCTTCGCCAGACGTCATGATCCAGGCGCGGTAGCAATATTCGCCGATGGCATCGAGCTTTTCGCCCGGCTGCATGTCCTTCTTGGCGACTGCGCAGACTTCGGCAACGGGCTTGGCCAGCGGCACCATATCCGGCTTGCCGTAAAGAACGACGCGGGCGCAGGTCAGCGGAACTTCGAGCGAGGTCAGGTGATATGGACGGTGGAAGGTGAAATAGGGGCCTTTGCCCATTTTCAGATCTTCCATGCGTTCGGAAACGCGCGGATGCGACATGTCGGCGACAACGAAGACGCCGGGCGCAACACCCTTGCCGATGGAATAATCCACCACGCCGACCTTCGACAGCACGCCGCCATCCTTTTCCGGAATCAGTGTCTTGTTGAGCTGGTCGAGCGTTGCGGCAGGGCCGTGCATGCCCGGCTTGTCGGGCACAAGGCCGGTAGCATTGGCGATGGCTGCCATTTCAACCATGGTCTTGGAGCCGTCGACGAACTCAACCAGCATACGCACATTCATGTTGCGGCGCTTGGCTTCTTCCAGATAGTCATCGGGAATGGCGTCGATATTGAGCGGATTGTTCTTGCCCTTGCCAGCGGCAACGATGGGGTGACCCATGGCGGAAACGAATTCGATCAGTTCCATGCAGGAAGACGGCTCGTCGCCAGCGCCGAGCGAATAGGTAACGCCCAGACGGTCGGCCTCAGCCTTGAGGTAAGCGCCGATGGTGACGTCGGCTTCGACATTCATCATGACGAGATGCTTGCCATGTTCCATGGCGCGCAGACCGATTTCCGCGCCGACAGCCGGAACGCCGGTGGCGTCGATCACGACGTCGATCAAATCATTTTCGAGGATCAGATTGGCATTGTCCGTAACGGCGACCTTGCCGCCTTCCATGGCCGAGGTCAGTTCGGAGGCGTTCGAAACTTCCTTGCCGTGACCTTCTTCCTGATAGGCGATATCAACTGCTTTCAAAGCGTTTGGAACGCGCAGTTCGGAAATGGCGCCAATTTCGATGCCAGGCATATGCGCCACGCGCGTTACGATATCGGTGCCCATTTCGCCGGAGCCAATCAGCCCGATACGGATCGGCCGCCCGCTGTCCGCACGCGCCTGCATATCACGTGCCAAGCCCGTCAACGCCACATTCGTCGCCATCTTTTCCTCCTGATGTTCCTCCAGGCGCCTTCACGCCTCTCTTCCAATAGTCGATAATGAACATTTGTTTCCAAGTCAATACGAGTGTACATTTATCACACTCGTCGAACCTGTTATTCCTTACCGCGCTTTAACGCTTGTGAACAAACATTGGTCTGATATAAAAAACAAATGTTCTGCCTGGTGTTTCAAAATGCAACACAACAAAATCGATTGTGGGGGCATACGGCGCGGAACTTGATACAAGCGTTCGAACGGCCTGGCATTCGTTGGAGAATGACTGGGGGGAGGAGAAAACTATGGACGCATTTCTAAGCGGCCTGAAATCTGCCATCGATACGTTGGGAGCGACGGTCCTGCTCCCCATCGTCATCTTCATTATTGCCGTGGTTCTTGGCGCAAAGGTGGGCAAAGCCTTCCGTGCGGCCGTTACCATCGGCGTTGCCTTTATCGGTATCAACCTCGTTCTGGGGCTGATGTTCACCTCCATTGGCGAGGTGGCTCAGGCCATCGTTACCAATACAGGCATCAAGCGCGACATCGTTGATGTTGGCTGGCCTTCGGCTGCCGCCATCGCTTTCGGTTCGTCCGTGGGCCTCTGGGTGATTCCGGTCGGCATTCTGGTCAATATCGTGCTGCTTTTGATGCGCTGGACCCGCACACTCAATGTCGATGTGTGGAATTTCTGGCACTTTGCCTTTGTCGGCTCGCTCGTCGTCGCCGCAACGGACAATCTGGCCTATGGCATTATCGTTGCAGCCCTCGTTGCCGCTCTGTCGCTTCTGTTTGCAGACTGGTCGGCACGCGCCGTGCAGCAGTTCTATGGCGTTCCGGGCGTTTCGGTGCCGCATCTGGCATCGGCGCAGATTCTGCCGATTGCTATCGTGCTCAACTGGATCATGGATCGCATTCCTGGCATCAACAAGATCCACATCAGCACCGAAACCATCGAGCGTCGCTTCGGCGTCTTCGGTGAGCCTGTGGTTCTGGGGCTGATCATCGGTCTCGTGCTCGGTCTGATCGCTTTCTACAATGCAGGCGATTTTGGCCATGTGCTGGCCAAGGTGCTCGGCACCGGCATGACGCTTGCCGCCGTGATGCTGCTTCTGCCGCGCATGGTCAAAATCCTGATGGAAGGCCTGCTGCCGGTTTCTGACGCCGCACAGGAATTCGTGCGCAAGCGCACTGGCGACCGCGAACTGCTGGTTGGTCTCGATTCGGCAATCCTGATCGGCCACCCGGCTGCAATCTCGTCGTCGCTGATCCTCGTGCCTATCGCGATCATCCTGTCGGTGATTCTGCCGGGCAACCGCGTCATCCTGTTCGCCGATCTTGCGGTTATCCCGTTCATCGTCGCCATGACTGCGCCGCTGTTGAAGGGCAATGTGTTCCGCATGGTTGTCGTCGGTACCGTGACACTCGCCATCGGCTTCTATGTGGCCAATGCGCTGGCTCCGCTCTTCACGAGTGCTGCCGTTGCGTCCGGCTTCAAACTGCCGGAAAACGCGCTGCAGATCACTTCTGTTGTCGACGGCTTCCTGTGGGTGCCTTATGTCATCATCGCCGCAATTCAGTGGATGGGCGTTGTTGGCATTGCGGCTCTCGCAGTTGTCATCGCAGTGCTGTTCATTCTCTATCGTCGCAACACCGATGGTTGGGAACGGGCAGCCGGTGCAGAAGACGAGCCGGCCGAGCAGAACAACTGGTAAGGCACAAAAGCAATACTGGCCGCATACCGGAGAGGTATGCGGCTATCTGAAATGGAGGATGGAATGGCGAACGGCCTGATGGCTTTTCTCGACCCTGAAGCGATAGAGCTGCAGAGCGAGGCCAAAACCAATGAGGAGATCATCCGTGTTCTGGCAGCAAAGCTGGAACGGCTCGGCTATGTAAAGCCAAGCTATGCGGATGCGGTCGTGAAGCGGGAACAGACCATGCCAACCGGTCTGCCGCTGGAGCGCGAAGAAAACGTCGCCGTTCCGCATACTGATCCTGAGCATGTCCTGAAAGCGGGCATCGCTTTCGCTACGCTGAAATCTCCCGTCATCTTTTCCAATATGGAAGATCCGGAAGAGGAAGTGCCTGTCGGTTTTGTTTTCCTGCTTGCCATCAATGACAAGGACAAGCAGATCGAGACCTTGCAACAGGTTATGGCGACGATTCAAAATGAGGACGCGCTGGACAATTTAAAGAATGCGCGCACGCTCGCTGACGTTGAAGTTGTGCTGGGCTAATCGGAGGAAACAAAATGGCCAAAATGAAAACGATTCTCTTTGCCTGCGGCACCGGCGTGGCAACATCCACCGCCGTGAATGCCGCCGTGACCGAAGAAATGAAAAAGCGCGGGCTGACCTTCAATGCGCAGCAGGCCAAGGCTACCGAGGTGCCCTCACTGGCTGACAATGTCGATTTCATCGTCTCGACGACGCCGATTTCCGCCGCAGTCGAAAAGCGGGTGATCAAGGGTCTCGCTTTCCTGACCGGTATCGGCAAGGACAAGGTTCTGGACGAAATCGAAGCCGAACTGCGCAAGTAATTTCGCCGAAGCGACTTTGGCTGAATTGAATAGAGCGCTTTCGTGTAAGATCACGAAAGCGCTCTATCTGTTTGTATTATCTGTATTTTACGCTTCAGTTCGGAACGGAATGACCGATGCGGCGGAGCATTTCGGCGGCGCTTTCCTCGTCGGTTATGAAAACCGTTGGACGCAGAAGCTTCATCGCGCCCAGAAGCGCTTCGATCTTTTCCGTGCCGCCGGATGTGAGGAGACGTTGCGGCGTTTTCTGCAAGCTTTCGATGCTGGCAGACATGACGCGTTCATGCACAGGATCATCAACGATACGGCCATCGGCGTCGTAGAAGTGGAACAGAACGTCACCGACTGCGCCATTGGCGAGCAATGATTGCTTTTGCTGGTCATCCACAAGACCCACGCGGTACGATGTGCTGCTGGCCGTTTCGATGCCGCCGATGCTGAGTAGCACCATGTCGAGATCTTCGGCCATGTCCAGAACCGTATTGAGACCACAGCGCTCGATCAATGCGGTTCGGGTCTCCTTGCTGTCCACAAGGGCAGGCGCGGGGATAAGGTAGCCTTCGCCTTGCAGCATTTGCGCGAATTGCCAGGCAAATTCCGGCGGGTTGGAGCGTCGTGGCTGCACAATGCCGCCCAGCAGCGAAATGACCTTCAGATCGTTCACCGGGCGCGAGCCGATATGCTGCAAGGTGCTGGACAAGGTGCGGCCCCAGCCGACGCCAATGCGCATGCCATGCTGGATTTTTTCCGACAGATAGGCACCTGTAGCAGCACTGATCGGCGGAATCGGATCGGTGTCGGCGGAGGAAAGCGGCGCGACAATGGCCTGTTCCAGACCGAAGGCCTTTTCAAGGGCCGCTTCCAGCGCCGTCAATGCCGAAAGCTTGCCTTCGATGGTGATCTTCACCTCATTGCGGGCGCGCGCATCGGCAAGGAGACGCACGATGGTAACACGACCGACACCCAGCGCATCGGCAATATCGCTCTGGGTCATCTGCTCGACGTAATACATCCACGCCGCACGGGTTCTGAGGCGGCTGGTGCGGTTTTCCGCTGCAACGCCTTCGGATCCTACCAGAAGGTCGTTGGTTTCAGCTGCGTTCCGTTTCCCCTTGGCGGTCTTTTTCAAATCGATTCCCCAAAATTCTTACAGTTTGCGTCTTTGTGAATATGGAACCTATTGCTTTTCCCGGACGAGGAAAACAATACTTCTTTTGTATCGGTTAAGATACGATTGTTGGCCTAGCAAGGAGCGAAGAGATCAGTCATGCTGCGCACACTTTCTGATGAAATCGCTGTCAGTCTGAAAGACCGTCTGCGGGACGTGCGCTATGTCATACGGCGCGCCCGGCAAACTGCGCGTGCGCCAGAAAACAGTCTGCCTGCACCGGAAGCTCTGCTGGGCCACGCCGCAGGCGTGATGGATACCGCGCTGACCGCTGCCGAAGCGATCTCGATTTCGTTCATCTCGTCTGAGCCGGCCAAACATCATGACACGCCGCAGATGCGCAGCCTTTCCTTCTATTTTGGCTCCGGCGCGGAAGGCGCACGCGGTTTCCGCAGCGATATGTATTATTTCCTCAAGGGGACGATGCGCCGTTACGGACTCGAAAATGCGCTGATCCACGAAGCGGCTTTTTCCGTGATCCACGGGCGTCTGCTGCGCAAACATGCGGACGCTCTGCGTGATGCCGCAACGGTTGCGCAGGCGCTGACCGCGCTGTTTTTGGAGTCTCTGGCTGAAAGGCCTGTGCGCTCGATGTCGTCTGAAGCCTCGTGTGACCCGGAAAATCTGCGCAAGGCGGAAGTTATCGGGCTTGCCGCCGCTTGCCTGTCCTGCGGGCTGGCGACTGTAAAGCCTGCCGATCTGGCCGATATCGATCCGCTGGAAAGCGTGTTCATGGTGCTGGAAGCACGGTATGAGCGGCTGGTGGTTGCGGCGGAGACCCGCGACGCGAAGAAGCTCGAAACCCTCTTCGCGACGCTGATCGCCCATTTGCCTTAACCGAGGCGGTTCATGCGCCGAACAGGTCAGCGATGATCTTCTTGGCACGGGGAATGGAAGCTGGGCTCATGCTGAGCTCGGTCAATCCCATGCGGATAAATTCCGGAATGAGATCCGGCTTGCCTGCTGCTTCCCCGCACATGCCCACCATGATGCCCGCCGATGTGGCCGCTTTCGCAGTCATTTCAATGGCCGCCATCACGGCTGGATGGTGCACGTCGTTCAGCTTTGCCACCGTCGGGTTGAGCCGGTCTGCCGCCATCACATATTGCGTCAGATCGTTGGTGCCGATGGAGAAGAACGCGGATTCCTTGGCCAGTTGATCGGCGGCAAAAACCGCTGCCGGTGTTTCGATCATCACGCCGAGTTCAAACGAGCCGTAAGGCTTGCCTTCCGCTGACAGCTCGCGCTCGCATTCGGCAATAAGAACCTTTGTCGCCCGGATTTCCTCAATATCGGAAACCATCGGCAGCATGACCTTCAGATTGCCATGCACGGCAGCGCGAAGCAGGGCGCGCAATTGCGGCTTGAACACTTCCGGGCGGTCAAGGCACATGCGGATGCCACGCCAGCCGAGGAAGGGGTTTTCCTCTTCAGGGAACTCAATGCCGGCGACGGGCTTGTCACCGCCGATATCGAGTGTGCGGACAATGACGGACTGTGGTGCAAAAGCCCGCAGAAGCGCTGCATAGGTTTCCATCTGCATGTCTTCAGACGGCAAATGGATATGCTTCATGAACAGAAGTTCGGTGCGGAAAAGGCCGATGCCCATCGCGCCAGCAGTCTGTGCCGCTTCGATTTCCTCCAAAGCGCCGAGATTGGCCGCAACCTCAATCGTCACGCCATCGGCACGCCGCGGAATGAAATCACGATACTTGTCCAGCGCACGCTGTTCTTCCGTGGCTTTTGCAATGCGGCTTTCGATATCAGCCAGAACGGTGGCATCCGGATCCTGATGAACAATACCGGCGCTGCCGTCGACAGCGACCTTGCGCGCCGTCTTCAGCGTATGAACGGCGTCGCCAAGCCCAAGCACCGCCGGGATTCCGTGCGTGCGTGCAATGATGGCGACATGCGAGGTCGCACCGCCATGGCCGCAAACCACGCCGCGAATGCGCTTCAGCGGTGCGCGCGCCAGATCCCAGGCGCCAATGTCTTCGGCAATCAGAATGGCACCGTCCGGTAGACCGTCGAGATTGAGATCTTCCTGACCGAGCAAAGCGAGGCATATCTGCCGGCTGATCGCGTGCACATCATCAGCACGCGCATTGAGATAAGGATCGTCGAGGCTTGCAAATTGCTGGGCGACCGTCGAGGCGGCACCGAGTGTTGCAGAGACGGCATCCATCCCGCCGCGAATGAGCGCAAGTGCTTCATCCCGCAGGCTGTCGTCGGAAGCAATGTCCTTCAACGCGGCAACGATACCGCGATCGCTTTCGGCCAGATCGCCACGCGCGAGCGAATGCTCCATCCGTTCCTGCACAGTCGCGACGGCCGCCTCATAACGGCTGATCTCCGGTTCGATTTCGTCTGCTGCCAACTTGCCGGTTCCCGGCGTGATTTCGGCTGGGAAAAACGGAAACGCCTCACCAAGCGAAAGACCTTCGCTGGCTGCAACGCCCTTGATCTGCCCTTCTGGCAACGCTGTAACCGCAGCGTTTGCGACCGGAGCGACAACGACGGGAGCAGCTTCTGCGACGGCAGCAACCGCGGCACCCTCGTTTTCCTCAAGACCCGCGCGCGGGTTTTCGAGATAGCCGATCAGCGCTTCCAGCGCTTCAATTGCGTCGGCCCCTTCGGCACGCACGGTGACTTCGTCATTTTCCTTAACGCCGAGCAGCATGAGTTTGACGGAGCTTTTCGCGCTGACGCTTTTGCCGCTCTTTGCGATCTCGATATTACACTCGAACCCCTTGGCGAGCTTGACGAAACGGGTTGCGGGGCGCGCATGCAGCCCTTCATGCACCCGGACGATGGTGGAGCGTTCCATTTGAGAGCCTTGGATCATGAATGCTTCTTGAGATCAGTCGCTGATGACGATCGTATGTCCTTCGCGCAGCACAGCAACCAGAGCGGCGCCATCAACTTCGCTGGCACAGATTTCGCCCGGGCGATCGGTCGAGTCGGCGCCGGTAAACGATATCACCACGTGACCGATGTCACGCACTTTCTGCCAGGCGCTTGTTCCGACAGCCGTAATGCGTGCCGTCAGCTCGCCAATGGCGATGAGCGCGCCAACCGGCGGTGCGGCTTCCTGCGGGCCGTCTTCGACGGCGTGCATTACCGAGACTTCTGCCAGCTCAGGCGGGGAACCCTCGGCAAACAGGATCAGAACGCCGCCTTCGGCGAGATCAGCCACTTCGGGACCGATTGCGGTGATCCGTGTCTTGAGATGTATCGGCATGGCGGCAGTCCTTTTCAATTTCACTCAACCGACACCCTCCAATTATTGGGGAGATGAGGATGTCGAATATTAAAAGGCAGATATTTGAGCGTATCCCGAAAAATGTGAAACGGTTTTCGGAAAAGATGCGCGTTAAAACAGAGGATTAGAGAAACGGCTCGCCGCTTTGATGCGGCGAGCCAATATGCGTCAAAGCACGGCGAGGCTGACGAGCCAGGCGATGAGCACCGAGACAGGGCCCATGATCTGGCGGCTGATCAGGATCGCAGGCACGCCGATTTCGATCGTCTTCGGCTTGGCTTCACCGAGCGCCAGACCCACCGGCACGAAGTCGCAACCGACCTGCGTGTTGTAGGCGAAGAGCGCGGGCAGGGCCATTGCCGGAGCGATGGTGCCATTGGCAATCTGCGGGCCGATAATTGCCACACCCACCACCTGTGCGATGACCGCGCCCGGTCCGAGGATCGGAGACAGGAATGGCAGACCGCAGATGGCCGACAGAATGAGCAGGCCGATGATATTGTTGGCGAGCGGTCCCATTGGCTGGGCGAGAATATCGCCGATGCCGGTGTAGAGAATGAGACCGATCAGCATCGTCACGAACGCCATGAATGGCAGAACGTTGCGGATGACCTGATCGATGGTGCGACGACCAGCATTGAAGAAAATGCCGACGACGCGACCCATGGCGCGACCGATGCGGCTGATAAAGCCGACCATGCCACCATCGTTCGAGGTATCAACAGGTGCTGCTGGCTTTTCTTCGGCCTTGGCGGCGGCAGCTCCAATGGAAGCAGCGGCAGCCGGAGCCTCGGAGCCATCGGCAGGAACGACATTTTCGGGTTTCACGCCGGAGACATAAATGTCTTCGGTGATGAACTGCGCCAGCGGGCCTGACTGGCCGACGGGCGTCAGATTGACGGTCGGAATGCGCTTGCGTGGATAGACGCCGCAACGTGCGGTGCCGCCGCAATCAACCACGACGACGGCCATTTCGCTTTCAATGGGCGGTGCACGGAAACCGTCTACGGCTTCGCCCCCGGTCATTTCGGCGATCTGCTTGGCAAGCGGATGAATGCCGCCGCCGGTCACGGATACGATCTTGTTGCGCTGCTCGGTCGGCTGAATGACGAGCGGGCCGCCCCAACCACCGGAACCGTGAGAAATTTTGACTGACTTATAGGTCTTGGCCATGATGTCCTCCCGCGCGCCTTAGAGCTCGACGCCCTGACGGCGCGCCATGATGGCGGTGATGCGTTCGGTGAGCATGCCCTTGAGCAGGATCACGACGAGGCCGACGAGGGCGTACCAGATGGCCACATTGATGTGATATCCATTGGGCACGGCACCTTTCTTTTCCAGCTCAAGCAGAGCCACGAGCACGCCACCCCAGACGAAATATTCGCCGGGATTGATATGCGGGAAGAGGCCAAGCGGCGGATGCACATAGGACACTGCCGCGTCGTAGAAGGCAGGCTTGTGCTTTTCCTCAAGGAACGAACCGAAGGTATAGGCCATCGGGTTGGTCAGGAAGAACACTGACAGGACCGGCAGAACCGTATAACGGGTCAGCGCGATGCGGCCCGCGCCCTGAGCAAGACCATGCACGCGCTTTTCACCGACCAGTTCAGTGATTGCGTAGAAGGCGGTCATCAGAACCACCAGCGTCGGAATGATGCCGGTCACGAAACCGGAAAACACTTCACCGCCCTTCTGGAAGATGCCGATGAAGTGCTTGCCGATAGAGGCAAGCCAGCCCAGCTGTTCTTCCTGCGTGACGTGTTGCAGACGCTCCTTGAACTGATCGACAGTCAGATTGTCCGCGCCGGTCGCCTGTGCGAGCTGCACAAGGTTATTGCTGCCGTGTTCGACGGCGAGCTTGCCGTGAAACACTGCATCCGTTGCCATGTTGGCTGCCATCTGGCTGGCCACATGCAAGGATTGTAAGGTCGTATCGGCGCCTTGCGCCAGCATTGCAGCTATAGACATTTCTCCTCCTCGCCGCCCGTCCTCGTCGGGCGATACCCCTTGAGCATTTCCACCCGCCAGGACATTGGAAGTGCTCTATCTGTTTGTTTTGCCCCACATCTTGTCCGAAAACGTTGCACAGTTTTCGGGATGCGCCTGTTTGTTTACCTGCTTCCAGATTGGACACGCACTCAGGCGTGTGCCAGTTTCAGTCCTTCGAGAGACGCGCCGTCGGATTGTTCCCTGATGCGGTCGATCTGGTCCATCGCCTGCTTTGCGGCAGCATTGACGGGCGATTTTTCGAGCGCTTCCTGTTCGCGCCGCAAGGCGTTGAGCGGCATGCCTTCATAGGCTTCCTGCCGCTTGAATTTCGCAAACACGGTTCGCCCGCTCATTTCCAGGAAACGGCGGACTTTCAGGTCGCGGTCGACCACAATCATGACAATGACGCCTTTGCCGAAGCGCCCGCGCACATGGCCCGCACCGACGAATCCGTCAGAGTAGCGGGATGTGACGCCTTTCAGCACGTCGGAGTAATGGCGCATCTGAAACCAGACGCCCAGCGATTGGACTCCCCATAAAAGAGCCAAAGCCAGTAAAGCCCATTGCCAGATAGCCATTTTCTCCTCCTCCACCGGAGGCTTGATGCGTCTTCAGGCGCCGCCAGTCTCCGTCTCTTCACAGAACATTTGTTTTCTTAAATGTCAATATGTATAATTATGAGGTAAATATCGTCGGGCGGACAAGCTGACAACTGCTGTTGTTTCGCATATGGTCTGTCGGCGTTGGAGGCGTGGAATATGGATTTGCTTTTGAAGAACCAGATGGCATCGATGCCGGACTTGCGACGCCGCTTGCGGCAGTTGCGCTGGTTCAGGGCGACGTTTCGCAAACACGCCAGCCTTCTCCACGATGTTTATGGTGTCGATTACGATATCGACGAGCAGAAACTGACGGAAGCTTTTCTGAACTGGGTTGAGCTGGTCGAGCAAAACAAGCGTTATGCCAAGGTGGACCGCAAGGATTTCATCACCTTTGCCGCCGGTCTTGTTCTGCGTGAACTGATCCGCCTGTCGCCTGCCAGAGCGCTATCGATCCCGAAGGCAACCGAGGGTGAGAACACGCCGCAACACGATATTATCGCTTTCTGGCCAGAGGGCTTCCTCTACACCAACTACTGCATCTGCGCGATTGCCGCAGTGCAGGAGCAGGAATTTGGCGTGGCGCAGGATATCGACGCCTGTGCGGATGATCTGCGGACCTGGTGGTCTTACCGGGAAAACGTGGCCGACATGCCGGGCTATGCAATAGCCTTCCTCGACAAGTTTTTGGGCGGCGAGCCAAACTGGGTCATGCCCGATCTGGCATCGGCCCGCGTGGCGGTACAGCGCGCGCTTGGCGCGCAAAATCCGTCAGGCGCGATAAAGGGTTAGTACTTTTGGCAACCCGGCCCGTCAGCTTGACGGGCGCGGAGGCAAACCAGCGCGAGCGCGCATCTTGTCGAGCAAGGCTGCTGCAATCGGCTCGTAATTTTCGTCGAAGTGGTGGCCGCCAGCCAGTTTCATGACTTCCATGCCCTTCAGCTCTTTTGCCGTGCAGGCGGTGTCTTCTTCCTCTTCGCCGTAGACGCAGACGACGCGGTCGAGCGGAATGCTGGAAATTGCCGGAACGACATCCTTGTCGCCATCCATGCCAAGCCAGCCCTCGATGGAAACCTGGAAGGTCGTCGTGGTTTCGACGCCAAGCAGCCCGATCATTCTGGTGCGGTCCTGAATGGACGGATCGAGATACTTCCATGCGAAGGGGAATGTGTCGGCCCCGAAGGAATAGCCGAGCACGGCAACGGGCAATTTGCCTGTCGGGTCGGCCTTCTTGATCATGGCCGTCGTGTCTTTGGCGATTTCTTCCGGTGTGCGTTCCGACCAGAAATAACGCAGCGAATCAACGCCGATGATATGCACGCCATTCGCCTGAAGCCATTCGCCGATGGACTTGTCGAGATCGCGCCAGCCGCCGTCACCGGAATAGAACACCGCGACCATATCGCCATTGCCGCCCTTGGCGGGAAGATCGACAATCGGCAAAGCTTCGTTCTTGGCGTCCTGATCGGCCATGGCGACGATATTATCCACCGCCATTTTCATGCGCGTCGGGAAATCCTTCCCGCTCTGGAGAACGGCGATATTCTTTTGCCGGGCTTCGACCGGGTTGTTGGTTTCGCCTCCGGGAGGGCTCATCACCAGCGCAGGTGCTGGTATCTCGGCATCATAGGCATAGGTGAAGGCGCCATCCGGTGTCTTCGTCGCGGCTGCCTTTTCCGTGCAGGAGCGCAGGCGGGTCTTGGCGGGAGCCGGGTCGAGTGAGACAGCGCCTGCAATGGTCGCATCTGGCGAATCCGAAGCGGCGGCATAGGCGATGGTCGCGCCTTGTCCGATGCCGGTCAGCACTGGATGGAAATAGACGTCGAGATCGAGCCCGCGCAGTGCTTCCTTGGCAATGGCCTCAAAATCGGAGTCGAGATAGTTGCACTCGCCGTCTTCCTTATCGAGCGAAGCGCGCCAAGGGCCAAGTTCAACCGGCAGAACGATCATGTTCTTGGCCAGCAGCGCATCCGTATAGGCGCGTTCCTTTTCGCCGATGCCGGCCTCGTCGCTGAGCAGGATCGTAAGCCCGACCGGGTCACCGTTTGGCATATAAACCGGGATGTTCGACAACCGTTCGGCGCTCGCATGAATGACCGGCTCTTCGGAACCCGTGAGCTTGGTCCACATGCGGGCGATCTTGCCGGTATGCAGCGAGCCGTAAACGCCCGCTGCTCCCAACAGCGCAAGCCCGACCACGGTAAAGAGGACGCGTTCTTTCTTCATTTACGGATGAACTCCAATGGGCTGCCATTAATCAGGGTTGTCGCATCGAGCAAGGCGCGTGGTGTTTCCAGTCCGCCGGGGCAGACCATGTAATGCGGGGTCCAGACAGGATCGAATTTCTCCTTGAAGGCCTTCAATCCGTCGAAATGATAGAGATCGGCACCGCGCTTATAGATGAAGGAACCGAGCCGGTTCCAGCGCGAGGCGAGCCTGCTGCCGCTCAAACCGGAAAGCGGGGCCGCGCCGAGATTGAACCATTTGTAACCTTCGGCCTTGCTGGTCATCAAAAGCTTGGCGAACAGCGCATCCATCAGCAGCTTATGCACATTGGGCATATAACGCATCAGGTCCACGGTAATTTCGTGCTTGTCGGCACCGCGCCACAAATTGGCGAAAGCGACGATCTCGCCTTCATGTTTCAACACGGCGACGTCGAAGCGCTTCATATAGTCGTCGTCGAAATAGCCCAGAGAAAAGCCTTTTTCGCTGCCGGACTTGAAGTCGAGCCAGGCGTCGGAAATTTCACGCAGACGCGGAATGAGCGGTGCAACTTCGGCAGCCGGGATGATTTCGAAGGTGAAGCCATCCTTGTCGATCTTGCGGTCGGCATAGCGGAATGGCTGTCGGCGTGGTCCTTCGAGCGAGAAGTCAGTCAGGTTCACGCGGGCGACTTCGCCCAGTTTCAGCGCGACCAGTCCCATATCCAGAAACAGCGGCAGGCTTTGCGGGCCAACGCCGTAGAAAACAGTGCGAACGGCCAATTTGTCTGCAAGCGCATGAAACGACCATGCCGCTTCCTTGCCGGTTTCAGGATTGCCAATCGGCTCGCCGAGCGCGATCAGACTGCCGCCGGACTGGGCATACATGATGAACGCGCTGTTATCCGGTGCCATCAGGAATTGCTTGTCGCCCAGCATGGCCAGTGCGGCATCTGTGTGCGGGCATTCCGCAACCAGATTTGGAACGGCTTCCGGGATCGAATAATCGACCTTGCGCCTGCGGTGGCTGTTTCGGTTGATGATCGAATGCAGGCCGACAGCGGCGACCAGCGCAAAGACCAGCACGGTCGCACGGAGGAAGCGGGGCGCGTTGCCGCTCCACGCAAAGTCCCACCACAGGTCGCTTGAATATTCGACATGGCGATAGACAAAGAAGCCAAGCCATGTGGAAACAAGCACTGTCGTGCCGACGGTGGTGATCCAGTTCCAGCTTAGCTCGAATGGTCCGGATATCGGGCGGCGATAGAAGGAATCGCGGAAGCTCCAGAGCGTCGCGGCGAAGATGCAGAGAATGACGGCTTCTTCCCAGTCGAGGCCCTTGGCGAGCGAAAATACAGCGCCGCTGAGCAGAAGCGCCATGGCCGCCACCCATGCCCGCTCCAGCCGCTTGGAAAGGCCGCGCGCAACGATCAGCAGCGCGACACCCACGAGGCTTGCCGCCAGATGCGACATTTCCATCAGGAATTCTGGCACGATGTCGGAGAGCAGTTCGACGCGATAGCGCAAATTGGGCGTTGCGCCTGAAATCAGCAGGATGATGCCGCCCAGAAAGATGATGCCAGCGGAAAGGCTCGGCACCAGCGGCTCGAACAGCCGTTTGGCGAAGGCCGCCTGCTTGCCCAGCATCTGCCGCCGCCGCATGGCTTCCCAGACGAGAATACCGGCAGTAGCGACGACCAGCGGCATGACCGTGTAAATGATACGATAAGCGAGCAGGGCGGCAATGGCATCCGGCTTTCCGCCAAGGCCCAATCCGGCGATGATGGTCGCCTCAAAAGCGCCGAGGCCCCCGGGCGCGTGGCTGGCAATGCCCAGAACAATGGCGATCACATAGACAAGCGCGAAGACCGCAAAGCTTGGCACTGCTCCGGAAGGCATGAGGACGTAGAGGGTGGCCGCAGCAGCGCCGACATCGACCAGTCCGGCACAGATCTGGATCAGCGCGCCCCTGGAGTTGGGAAGGCGGAGGCTGAACGAGCCTATTCTGACGCTGCGTTCACCATGCGACAGCCAGTAGATGAGCCAGCCAATACCGCCGAGGATGACGACGCCAGCAATGATATCAATGCGCGAATCGATGGTGGACAGCCACGGAACGTCTTGCGGGTCGATGAGGAGTGCAGCGCCGACCATGATGATCAGCGCGAACCAGATCGCAAACCACGATGTACCGACAATCTTGCCGATATCGGCAAGGCTGACGCCTTCGGCGGCATAGATGCGGTATCGCAGAGCACCGCCGGTCAGAAGCGAAAAGCCAAGCGCATTGGAAATCGCATAGCCCGCAGCACCGGCGACGGCAGCAATGCGGCGCGGTATTTGATTGGGCGCGATGGTATCGACTGCGACGACGTCGTAAAGGGCGACGGCCGCATAGCTCAGTATTGTGAAGAATACGGCCAGCGCCAGCGTCGTCCAGGAAATGCTATGCAGCGCCGCCAGCGTTTCCGAACGCGACGTATGCTGGAGCATTGTCTCCAGAACATAAATCGCCAACAGTGCGATGGCGATGCCCGCTACCGGAAAAAGAAAATGCTGGTATCGTCTCACCCAGCCAAAAGGTCCGGGCGATACTGTTGTCGGGATGGAAGGTGCATCATCATCAATCAAGCTCATCGGTGCATCGTTCCGTTGGAGCAATCAAATAATTTATATTAAGGCGCGGAATGATCCTGATTTAGGGCAAACTTGTGATCTAACGAGATGTTCCATTGAAAATATTCAATGGTAATCACAACTTGGTCTATATAAGCCTTCGGATAGCCGGGGCAGCAAGCAATTTGACGAACGAATGAGGTTATCGTGCTCGATGTTTCCTATATGACGGCGGCTGGTGCGGGGGCTCTGTCCTTTCTGTCGCCCTGCGTTTTGCCGCTTGTGCCGCCTTATCTTTGTTACATGGCTGGTGTGAGCGTCGAGGACTTTCGCGCCGATAAAGCCGCCCGGGTCGCCGCCGAGCCTTCAGCCCGCCGTTCACTCGCCTTTGCCGCAATCTGCTTCGTGCTCGGTTTTACCACTGTTTTCGTAGCGCTTGGCGCTGGTGCATCGTCCATCGGCGCATTCCTGCGCGCATGGCAGCAGGAGATCGCCATTGTCGCCGGTCTTGTGATTATACTGATGGGCCTCAATTTCCTGGGGCTGCTGCGCCTGTCGTTCCTGTCACGCGAGGCGCGCTTTCAGGCGCGCAATGCCCCGGCTTCGCCGCTTGGCGCCTATGTCATGGGGCTGGCCTTCGCCTTCGGCTGGACACCGTGTATCGGCCCGGTTCTCGGCCCGATCCTGACACTGGCTGGCGGCAGCAGCACCGTTGGCGAGGGCGCGCTTCTGCTTGCAGTCTATTCGCTGGGGCTTGGTATTCCGTTCTTGATCGCAGCACTCTTTTCCGGCGCCTTCATGCGCTTCCTGTCCCGCTTCCGCGTGCATCTCGGCAAGGTGGAAAAGGCAATGGGCGCGCTGCTGGTTGTTGCAGGCGTTCTGTTCCTGACAGGCGGTATGCAATCCTTCTCATTCTGGCTACTGGAGACGTTCCCGGTCCTCGGGCGGCTTGGCTAAATCCGTAAGCTTCCTTATACGCTTTCGTGATAAAGCGGATGAACACCACGTATTTCTGGACAATGTCATGACAGATCGTACTTGCCTTTCCATCGTGCTTGCTGCCGGCGAAGGCACGCGCATGAAATCCAGCTTGCCGAAAGTGTTGCATGCGGTCGCGGGATTGCCGCTGGTCTGTCATGTTGTCAAAGCCGTGCAGGGAACAGGCAAGAGTGATGTCGCGCTGGTCGTTGGACGCGGTGCGGAAGATGTGCGCGGCGCGGTCGAGAAGATCGCAGGCCCTGTTTCAGCATTCGAACAGACAGAACGTCTCGGTACGGCCCATGCCGTGCTTGCTGCACGTGAGGCGATAGCAAATGGTTATGACGATCTGCTGATCGTGTTCGGCGATACGCCGCTGATTGAAGCGGAGTCCCTGCAAGCCGCGCGTGCGCGCCTGGCCGACGGTGCGGATATCGTGGTGATCGGCTTCCGCCCGGCCAGCCCGCATGGATACGGTCGCCTGATCGAGGAAGGTGACCAACTGGTCGCTATTGTCGAGGAGAAGGAAGCAACTGACGCCCAGAAGCAGATCGGCTTCTGCAATGGGGGCTTGATGGCCGTGCGCGGACGCCAGGCATTGGCACTGCTGGATGCCGTTGGCAATGATAACGCCAAGGGCGAATATTACCTCACCGATATTGTTGCCATTGCACATGGCAAGGGCCTCAACGTAACGGCTATCGAAGTGCCGGTCGATAATGTCATCGGCATCAACAATCGCGCAGAACTCGCGGAAGCCGAGGCCATCTGGCAGAACCGCAAGCGCCGTGAAATGATGCTGGCCGGTGTGACATTGATTGCGCCCGAAACGGTGTTCTTCAGCCATGACACGCTGGTGGAAGCCGATGTGATTATTGAGCCCAACGTGTTTTTCGGTCCCGGCGTGCATATTGCGTCGGGTGCGCTCATTCATTCCTTCTCACATATGGAAGGCGCGAATGTTGGTTCCAATGCCGAAATCGGGCCTTTCGCGCGTCTGCGTCCCGGCGCGAAGCTTGGCGAGAAAACCAAGGTTGGCAATTTCTGCGAAGTGAAGAATGCCGATGTGCGCAAGGGCGCCAAGATCAATCACCTGACCTATATCGGTGACGCGACCGTCGGCGCATCCAGCAATATCGGGGCAGGGACGATTACCTGCAATTACGACGGCTACAATAAGTATAAGACGATCATTGGCGAAAACGCCTTTATCGGCTCCAATTCCTCTTTGGTGGCCCCGGTGGAAATAGGCGACAACGCCTATATCGCTTCGGGCAGCACGATCACCGACAATGTTCCGGCTGATGCGCTGGCTTTCGGTCGCGCGCGACAGGAAACCAAGGAAGGTCGGGGAAAGATCCTGCGGGAGAAGTATGCCGTCATCAAAGCGGCTAAAACCTCATCGAAGTAAATCGACTATCAGACGACCCGAGTGGTTACAGCTCGTCTTGCTGTTCTGCTCTGGAATCTTTAAACCGGCTGGCAAAAGCAAACGACCCAGATCTGGAGCAGATGCATGTGTGGAATTATCGGTATTATCGGCAAGGATGAAGTCGCGCCGCTTCTGGTCGATGCTCTGAAACGACTGGAATATCGCGGCTACGATTCAGCCGGTATTGCGACCTTGCAGGGCGGCAAGCTCGACCGTCGCCGTGCCGAAGGCAAGCTGGTCAATCTGGAAAAGCGTCTGGCCGGTGAACCGCTTCCCGGCGTGATCGGCATCGGTCATACACGCTGGGCCACGCATGGCAAGCCGGTGGAGCGCAATGCGCATCCGCATATTACCGAACGCCTCGCGGTGGTTCATAACGGCATTATCGAAAATTTTGCCGAACTGCGCGCTATGCTCGAAGCCGAAGGCCGCAAGTTCCAGACCGAAACCGATACGGAAGCCGTTGCGCATCTCGTGACGCGTGAACTGGATAAGGGCAAATCGCCGATTGAAGCCGTCCGTGATTGCCTGCCGCTGCTTCATGGTGCTTTCGCACTGGCATTCCTGTTTGAAGGCGATGAAGAACTGCTCATTGGCGCCCGTCAGGGACCGCCGCTCGCTGTCGGCTATGGCGATGGTGAAATGTTCCTCGGTTCAGACGCGATTGCGCTGTCGCCCTTCACCGATACCATTGCCTATCTGGAAGATGGCGACTGGGCTGTGCTGACCCGCAAGGGCGTCACCATTTATGACGAGAGCAACAATCGGGTCGAGCGCGCGATCCAGAAGACGCAAACCGCAAATATGCTCGTTTCCAAGGGCAATCATCGTCACTTCATGCAGAAGGAGATGTTTGAGCAGCCGGAAGTGATCTCGCACACGCTGGCCAATTATCTCGATTTCACCACTGGCAAGGTGCGCCAGGAAGCTGTTGGCGTCGATTTCAGCAAGGTGGATCGTCTGACGATCTCGGCTTGCGGCACGGCCTTCTATGCCGCATCGGTCGGCAAATACTGGTTCGAACAGATTGCCCGTCTGCCTGTCGATAGCGATATCGCATCGGAATTCCGTTATCGCGAAATGCCGCTGTCGAAGGATTCGCTGGCGATGTTTGTTTCGCAGTCCGGCGAAACGGCGGATACGCTGGCGTCACTGCGTTATTGCAAGTCGCAGGGCTTGAAGATTGCCGCTGTCGTCAATGTCACTGGTTCGACCATTGCTCGTGAATCCGATGCGGTGTTTCCGACGCTTGCGGGGCCGGAAATTGGCGTTGCTTCTACCAAAGCCTTCACCTGTCAGCTTTCGGCCATGGCGTCGCTCGCCATTGCTGCCGCCAAGGCGCGTGGCGCGATTGACGATGCGCGCGAGCAGGAACTGGTACGCCAGCTCTCCGAAGCGCCGCGTTTCCTCAATCAGGTGCTGAAGCTGGAAGACGAGATCGCTGCTATTTGCCATGAGCTGGCCAAGGTCAATCACGTCCTCTATCTGGGGCGTGGCACGTCCTTCCCGCTCGCGATGGAAGGCGCGCTGAAGCTCAAGGAAATCTCCTATATTCACGCCGAAGGCTATGCCGCTGGCGAGTTGAAGCATGGACCTATCGCCCTGATTGACGAAGCCATGCCGGTTATCGTGATTGCGCCGTCCGATCGCCTTTATGAAAAGACGGTCTCCAACATGCAGGAAGTGGCGGCCCGTGGCGGTCGYATCATCCTGATCACSGAYAAGAAGGGYGCGGAAAGCGCCAGCGTCGATACGATGGCGACCATCGTCCTCCCGGACGTGCCGGAATTCATCACGCCGCTGGTCTACGCCCTGCCGATCCAGATGCTGGCCTATCACACCGCTGTCTTGATGGGCACGGACGTCGATCAGCCTCGCAATCTGGCAAAATCGGTCACGGTTGAATAAAATCAAGATAGGGAGGAATTGTAGCTTTCCGGGCTGTTCAATTCTTCAAATATATGCATTATGTCTAAATAGTGACCAATTGTTTGGGTGACTGGTTAAAATTTAGAGAATTTTTAAACTAAACGCCTCTGACGGAGGCAAAGACAAGAGAATTGAACTGTCCTGGCGGCCCTTTGGAAAGTAAAATTGTCCGCTTGATTTGATATAATCTCAAGATTCAATATTTTAAAGTTAGAAAATGGACACTCCAGCATCGCGCTCCCAGACGTTTCCAACATTGAATCCCTTAAAGATGATCAAAAATATAGCTGGTCATATGGGGTTGATTATTAGTTTAGCTCAACGTGAAGTGATGGGGCGCTATCGAGGCTCAATATTGGGTCTGCTTTGGTCATTTCTCAATCCGCTGTTAATGTTAGCGGTTTATACATTTGTATTTAGCGTTGTGTTTAAGGCGAGGTGGGCTGGTGGATCCGAAACCAAAACGGAATTTGCACTTGCGCTTTTCACAGGCTTAATGATCTTTAATCTGTTTGCCGAGTGCGCAATCCGCGCCCCGGGCCTCGTTCTCTCTAACGTCAATTACGTAAAGAAAGTAATATTCCCTCTCGAAGTCCTTCCCGTGGTTTCGCTGGTTTCTGCTTTATTCCATTATGTCATAAGTTTAATTGTTTGGGTTGTTTTCTATATTGCATTTTTCGGCGTTCCAAATATTTACATATTTCTACTACCTTTAGCCATTCTCCCATTCTGCTTATTTATCCTTGGCACAACATGGTTTTTGTCTTCGTTAGGCGTTTACTTGCGAGATATTGCGCAAATTGTGGGCGTCCTAACAACAATGTTGATGTTTTTGTCGCCTATATTTTATCCGGTCAATGCGCTACCGGAAATCTATCGGCCGTTTATGGAGCTTAGTCCTCTCACTGCCGTGGTTGTGCAAGTGCGTGATCTGCTGCTCTGGGGGAAAGGCATGGATTGGTTTGGCTGGATGAACCAATTAATATTGTCATGTGTGGTCGCCTGGTTGGGGTTTGCCTGGTTTCAAAAAACACGGAAAGGTTTTGCAGATGTCCTCTGACTTTGCGATCGCAGTCAACAACCTTTCCAAACGCTACGAGATTTATTCGAAACCCAGTGATCGATTGGCCCAGTTCCTGTCATTGGGAAAAAAGCGATATTTTCAGGAGTTTTGGGCACTCCGAAACGTGTCCTTTGCGGTTCCAAAAGGCGAAACCGTTGGAATTTTAGGACGCAACGGCAGCGGCAAAAGCACGCTTTTACAGCTTATAGCAGGGACCTTGATGCCAACTGCCGGCACCGTCGTTACGAATGGTGTATTGGCCGCTTTGCTAGAGCTCGGGTCTGGCTTTAATCCGGAATTTACAGGCAGGGAGAATGTTTATCTCAACGGTGCTATTTTAGGATTTACCCGGGAGCAAATGGATGAGCGTTTTGATAAGATAGCGCGTTTTGCCGATATTGGCTTCCATCTGGATCAGCCTGTGAAAACCTATTCCAGTGGCATGGCCGTTCGGCTTGCTTTTGCCGTGCAGGCGTGCATTGAACCTCAGATCCTGATTGTGGATGAGGCGTTATCGGTCGGTGACGAAAAATTCCAACGAAAATGTTTCGATTATATAGAACGCCTACGTGCGGATGGATGCTCTATTCTTTTGGTAACTCACTCAACCGCAACCGTCGAAAAATTTTGTCAAAAAGCTATCCTGATGCATCAAGGAGAAGTTCACGGCATTGGTGAGGCAAAAGAAATCGTCGATCAATACCATGCCTTGTTATATTCGGATGAGAATGTTTATCTCAACTATATTCGTGGCAATGCAAAAAATGATCACGTTCAGGAGGGCGCACCTGATGTGCAGAATCAAGAGATCCAAAGCCGTGAAAGCGAAGATGGAACATCAGTCAATTCGTTGGCTATTATCCGGAAATGGGGGCTTTTTGATGCGACTGGTACGAGCAAAGACAATTTTCGCCCGGCTGATCGCGTAACGATCAGCTTTACTGCTGATGTTTTAAGAGATGTAAAAGAGCTACAAGCTGGTATCTTGATACGCACGGTAGAAGGAGTGAGCGTTTTTGGAACCAGCACTTTATATTTTGAAAAAAATATTATTAACGCCAAAGCGGGCGGGAGTATACAATTTGACTTTAACATCGAACTTAATCTTTGCGCGGGCACCTATTTTATAACGCTCGCTCTGGCTGATGCGATATCGCATGCCGACATGCAGTATCTCGATCGCCGAACCGACGTCATGGTTTTTAAAGTCAGTCAGCCACGATTGAAAGCAAGTGGCATTGCGATGTTAAAGACCGCTATATCGACTAGTTTTCACGATGGCTCTTTATGAAATCTCTTCTGATTCTCACTGATCAGTATACTGTTGGTGGTCTGGAAACCCACATTAATGGCGAAATTCGCCGCCTTACGGCTCAGGGGTGGAAAATCCATCTGGCTATCGGGAAGCAGTTTGACAAGGACTTCATTCCAGATGGTGTAGCCTCTATCACAAGTGGCTTTGATTTCGGCCCTGCCCAATCTGTGGCTGGTTTGTGGCAAACAATTTGTTCTTTGCGGGAACTTATCCGTCTCAATGAGATTGACGTCGTTCATGCGCATCCTTTCTTTGCTATTTTCGCAGGTTTTATCGCTGCTGAATTCGAGAATACTGGATTCGCCTTGACGTTACACGGACCTGCCTCGCTCGCGAGTTATGGGCCATTCCACGAATTTCTTCTCAAACAGATCATATTACCACACACACCGCTCGTCTTGGCGGTATCCGAAGAAGTGGCGGCGATGGCCGCCCCTTATGTACCAGCCCGCGCGCTAAAAATATTTCGTAATTCCATAGACCTGTCCGCGTTTATTGATCCAACACCTGATCATGAGCCGTTAGACAGGCGGTGGCTGGTGGTTTCCCGTTTGGACGAGCAGAAGATTACGGGAATCTTTGAATTTGCAGTCATTTCCAAAGCTTTGGGTTTGCCCGGCATTGTGATTGTTGGTGACGGGCCTGCGCATGCAATATTGCAAGAAAAGCTCAACGCAAACCAGTTGGGTGAATTCGTCGAATTCCTCGGAACGCGACTTGACGTACCGTCCTTTGCACAAAGGTTTGAAGGTGTTGCAGGAATGGGCCGCGTCGTTCTTGAAGGGGTCGCTTTGAAAAAGCCCGTCATCCTTATTGGGTATGATGGGGTAAAAGGCCTGCTTCAGCCTTCGAATTTCCGCTCGGCAATGCGAGCCAATTTTTCCGGACGATCTCTGCCGAATGTGAATGAAGATAGCTTTCCTAAGGACGTTCCACTCTCGCAATGGGGGGCACAATTTACGGAAGCGCTATATTCGCTCGCCCACAAAGAGTGCGACGAGCGTTTACAATGGGCAAAATTCGAAAAATGGGCGCATAAACTAACGGCACCTTCCCGGACAATTTTTCATGGCCTATTCCACGATAACACAAATTCTCTCAGTAAAATAGAAGAGCCATTCTTTGAATCGCTGACCGTGATTGAAACGCTTGCGGATTTGGTTAACAGCCAGGAATATTTTAACCCTGCTCTGGCGAGTAGCTATGAATTAGCTCGTCAACGCATGGTAGATTATAAATATAAATCGGAGATAGAACAACAAAAAACACAGATTTTTCTCCTGCAGGAAGAACTGCAGAGAGAAAAAGAAGGGGCAAAAGAAGCAATGCGGGTGGGAAAAATGTTCGAAATATCATCCCAAGAAGCACTGGAAGCTCTTCGTCATTTAGAAGAAAAAGTTAGGTTACTTGAAAGCAATTTAAAAGAAAAGACAGAGTTATTGAAACAATACGAATTATATCGCGCCGATAAAGAAAACTACATAGCCGCTCTTAAAGTGGACATAGATACCCTTCAGGCAGAGATTGTTACTTTAAAGAGCGGTTGGTCTGGTATGTTCCGAAACGTCCGGCGACGCTTGCAGAAGATTCCTTTCTATGGCAGGCGCCTTTATGAAATCTGGGATACTTCGGGATTTATGGGCGTTTTGACTGTTGTGAGACGTCGGCTGCGCACCACCACAAGCGTACATGTTCATCCACAGCACTGGTCTTCTCCAACCATGCCAGGGTTATATGCGCAAACTGGCATTGATACCGCGCCAACTATCTGGTCTCGTACAGATGAGCTGGTTATTATTACCGGTGTCCCATACGACGACATTGGGGGCGGACAACGTGCAGCCCAATTAGCACGTTGTGCGTTGAAAGCGGGGCGTAAAGTAAAATATATATACATCTTCAAGAAGTTTGACTTCGAACTTCAAAGCCATGTCGATTCCAGGGTCGACATTCATGGATTGGAGCATTTGCATATTGATGCAACGTCTCCGCTTGAGATCATGAGCGGGGTGTCAAGCAATGCCACACTCCTTGTCGAGTTTCCGCATCCTCGCGTTGTCGAATATATCACATTATTTAATAGTCGCGGCCTGCGTACAGTGTTCGAATTAATAGATGACTGGGAAACGAGCCTGGGAACCGGGTGGTTTGATCGGGACGTTTACAGAAATATCGTATCAATGGCGCAAACCGTCATTGGTACAGCGAAGATTCTTGTTAAACAATTGAAGAAGCTAGGCCGACAGGATGCAATTTATCTGCCGAATGCGGCAAATGAATATATATTTGATAGCTATAAAAAGCATGACAGGCCTATAGACCTACCCTTCAACTACAAAAAGATAGGCCTTTACTTCGGGTCCCTCTATGGCGATTGGTTTGCGTGGGATTATCTCGAGGCTGCAGCGAAGGCTAACCCGGAATACGGATTTGTTCTGATCGGAGATCGTCCGTCTGGCGTGAACATGCCAGACAATGTTCACATGATTGGCGCTCGCAACATCGACGAGTTGCCCGGTTATTTACAATATTCTGATTTTGCACTTTTACCGTTTTCTCCCGGTAAAATCTCGGATGCGGTTTCTCCAATCAAAGTATTTGAGTATTTATTTGTCGGCAAGCCGGTGGTTGCAACACGGCTACCAGAAATTATTGGTTATCCTGGCGTTGATATTGCCGACAGCCCCACGGAATTCGCCGCACTATGCACGAAAGTCAATGACACTAAAACCGACCAGGCTCTTACGGAAAAATTCATCTCTGAAAATTCATGGTTCACGCGCCTGGACAAGATCATCAACGTCGAACACAGAACCAGGTTCAAAAATCGTGTTAGCGTCGTTATATTGATCCATAATAATAAGAAAATAATCGGTCGCTGCCTTGAATCTATCCAACATCATTGCAAAGCTTATATCAAGGAAATCATCGTGGTAGACAATGCAAGCACCGATGGGGGTGCGGAATTTGTCGCTGAACATTTCCCTAAAGTCAAACTTTTAAGCAACCCGGAGAACGGATGTTCATCCGGCCGGAATTTAGGGGCTCGTCACGCTTCGGGAGACTATTTGGTATTCTTTGACTCAGATCAATGGTTTACCACATCCTGTTCTTTTGAAGAAGCATTGACGATTCTGGACATGAATGCCGGCATTGGTGCAATTGGATGGGGCGGCGGCTGGTTTGATGCGGGCAGATCCGATCTTGGCGGCATGATTGCCGATTACAGCCCCAATCGAGGCATGAATGAGATTGCAATCAAAAAGGGTTACAGATCAGATATCGGCTATCTTGGTACATGCGGATTTTTCATGCCCAAATCGGTATTCGATGCAATTGACGGGTTTGATTGCGCCTACGATCCAACCTGTTTCGAAGATACAGATCTGTCTTTTCAAATTAAAAAGTTGGGATTGAAGATATGCCATCGCGACTTGACCGGCATTCGTCATCAACCTCATCAAACAACCGGCGCGAATTCAGGATCGAGCGCCTATCGAGAACTATTTATGCGAAATGCGGCCTATTTCAAGAATAAATGGAAAAGCAACCCAGATTTCTATGTAGATTACGTAGATTGAAATTGATCTAAGATAATTACCTATATTTTTTGCCGAAATTTTCGTCAATTTTTCTTATTTATATAGTGGTCGATCCCCACTAGAGATTTTTTAAAGAACGGCACCGTCAACAATCATTGTCGAAAATTTTCTCTCTTTTACTTAAAGATATTAAAAGGAAAATATTGTGGTTAAGATATTGACAGTCGTGGGAACTCGACCTGAAGCAATCAAAATGGCTCCTGTTATTTTAGGCCTGCAGAAAGAACCTTGGGCAGAAGTTCGTGTTCTGGCGACCGCACAACATCGACAGATGCTTGATCAGGTTTTGGATTTCTTTGCGATCAGTCCTGATATAGATCTTAACATCATGCGACCGAACCAGGCATTGACAACGCTCACGGCGCGTTTGTTGCAGGATCTCGATAATGTATTGTTGGCTGAAAAACCAGATGTCGTGCTCGTGCAAGGCGACACGACCACAGTTATGACCGTTGCCATGGCCTGTTTCTACCACCGCATTGCGATCGGCCATGTGGAAGCGGGGCTGCGAACCTGGGATATTCAAAATCCTTTTCCCGAAGAAGCCAATCGGGTAATCACGGGCAAGCTCACCACATGGCATTTTGCGCCCACTCAAGGATCAAGGCAAAATCTTTTGAAGGACGGGGTCGATGACGAGAAAATTATTGTCACCGGCAATACCGTCATCGATGCGTTGTATATGGCCACAAAACGCGAACTCTCAACCGGTATCCCCTTGGACAACGCAAGAAGAATGGTCCTTGTAACCTCGCATCGGCGGGAAAATTTTGGGGAACCAATCCGCAACATCTGTCGTGCTTTGCGTCACCTGGCACAAAAAAATCCCGATGTGCAATTCCTTTATCCGGTACATCCCAATCCCAATGTTAGAGATGTGGCGCATGAATTCTTGTCATCACTTGATAATTTTATCCTTTGCCATCCTTTGGACTATGCTCCCTTTGTCGCTGCGATGAAGCAAGCGTATCTGATCATTACGGATTCTGGCGGTGTTCAGGAAGAAGCGCCCGCCTTGGGTAAACCCGTGGTCGTATTGCGCGACGAAACAGAACGTCCCGAAGCAGTGGAAGAGGGCGTGGTCAAGCTTGTAGGACCAAATTACGACCGTATTGTTGCCCAGGTACAGCTACTGCTCGATGATAAAGCGGCCTACGCCGCTATGGCACGCGGCGTATCTCCTTATGGGGATGGTAAATCCACGGAACGTATTATTGAAACGATCAGGAAACATTTTGCTTGAAAAATCTGATATATTTATCCCCTGTTCCCTGGGCGAGTTTTGCACAGCGCCCGCAAAAATTCGTCAATTGGTTTCACGCGCAATATGGAGGAGAGGTCCTATGGATTGAACCATACGCAACCCGCTTTCCGTCATGGCACGATTTGAAACGCGCACGTCACACTCCTGTGGAATCTCATTCCGCTCAGGTGCCGTCCTGGCTTACGCGCATCAAGGTATCAAGCATTCCAATCGAGCCATTGCCGGGGTCTGCCTGGCTTAATCAGTACTTGTGGAAACGTGTTATTGGCGCAGCTGTCGATTTTGCCAATGTTGGAGATTGCTCGCTCGTAATTGGTAAGCCTTCTGTCCTGGCAATTACGCTAATGAAAACTTTGCCAGATATCTTTGCTGTCTATGATGCCATGGACGACTTTCCTGCCTTCTATCGTGGTTTGTCACGACAGGCTATGAGATGGCGGGAAGCCCAAGTCATGGCGAAGGCCGACGAAGTGTGGACATCCAGCACAGTATTATATGACCGTGTAAATCTCTCTCCCAGGAAAATGCGACTGATTAAAAATGGTCTGGATGCGGCCGCCGTCGAGGCGATCAAACCGATTGAAGCAAATCCGGATCAGAAAGTTTTTGGTTATATCGGTACAATAGGCGCGTGGTTTGACTGGGACATGGTTATTGCATTGGCACGCGCAGCGCCCAACGATATCGTACGTATCATTGGTCCAATCTTTAAAGCGCCACCCAAAAATCTGCCCGCAAACATAGAGCTCTTGCCCCCTTGTGAGCATGCGCTAGCAATGGAGTATATGGGGGGTATGGATGTAGGGCTTATTCCATTTTTGAAGAACGAACTGACGGCATCCGTCGATCCAATAAAATACTACGAATATCGGGCATTGGGGATGCCTGTCATCTCGACAGCTTTTGGAGAGATGCTAAACCATGGCTCAGATGAAGATACGTTTTTGGTGAATGGTTTGGGAGAAATTGCGTGCACTGTTAATAAAGCTCGGGCATCTATTCGATCTAAACGATTGGACATAGCATTCGTGCAAGCCAACTCCTGGGACGCCCGCTTTAATCAAACAATGTCTAAATTATAGCGACGACGGTGGCATTGGGCCCCCAGGGCTGGTTACCGTCATAAGATACGGTGATTTTTGATACACCGGCCATTTTTGTATGTTACGGAGTGAAAAGGGTCGCCTTCATTTTTATATATGAGATTACCAGATTGACGCATACATGTTTCTATTTTTTCAACGTCCCATTTAAGTGAGTATTTATAGATTATCTCCGGCGCTGATCCAGCGCTAACAGTGCCTACATATCCTTTAACCTCCTTGTCAGGAAATAATCTGGACAGCTGGGCAGCAAGCGAATGATAAAATCCGTTACCTGAGTAACAAACAATCAGCCTGATCAATTTGACATCCGCTATGTTTTCTTTTTTATCCAAAAGATGCTTTAACTTGATTGCATCAAGCGGACCACTTGGGGAATTCATAATAAATCTAGGTCCGGGATTATTAATCGCCCCACCATGGGCGGAAACATTTAAACGTAATTTTCCTTTATGATTATCATTATATGTATAATAGCTATTACTTGGATCTCTATGGGAAGGAAAGAAACTTAAATTATACAAAAAATGGCTCCGCATTGTTCAGCATCGGATTCTAGATTTTTCAGTATTCCGTCCTGGAGCATTATTTTGAATCATGGAAGCGATATAACAATAATTCATACTTGCTGACGGCGGACAATATTGTCCGCCGTTCTTCTTTTTATCCAGGATAGCTAGAGCGATTCCGATTAAAACGGAATCGCTCTAGCTATTTGTTTTTACGCATTATCCTACGCAAAACCGCTACGCACTTTTGCTGGAAATGCTCTAGAAGGGATTTCTGCTTCCGGTTATTCCCACTTGACGCGGAAGCCGAGATTGCTCGAGACCGAATAGCTCTTGCCATTCTCAAGACCCATGGCCCCGAACAATTTGCCATAGACGGCATATTTGTCGTTCAACCA
>NZ_JBQEPD010000019.1:0-2103 GCF_052045675.1 Brucella sp. 22210 | reverse complement strand
GCCGCCGCCGCCGCCACCTATTGTGCTCAACGCGAAGGTGCCGTTATTCTCTGCGCCCTCACCAGAGCCGCCCATACCACCCTTACCACCCAATATCGTCAGGCCTGAATGCGTAGTCGCTATACCACCAGTACCAAGAAACAATCCCGCGCCGCCGCCGCCGCCGCCGCCGCCAAATCCTAACGCTTTACCGAAGCCATCGATTACCGGATATCGAGCAATGCCGCTATCGCCCGAATTGCCATCTCTTCCCTGGATGGTCATCACATTGGGATCTATCGCAACGGCACCCACAGCGCCGCCAGCGCCGCCAGCCCCACCAATGGCCTTTTTATCGCCGTCTGTCAGAGTGGTAATCCCGCCGCCGGCTCCGCCGTCCCGGCCAGCATTACCAGGAGATCGACCTTCAGAACCTGGTGCAATTAAGGTAGCAGTACCACCACCACCACCGCCGCCAGCCCCATTGAGAGCAGAACCGCCAGCGCCACCTGTATTTCCGTCACCGCCACCGGCGCCTCCTCTCCCATTCCCGTTGCGATTGCCAATCAAATCTTCAGCTTTCGCTTGATGTGGGCCGGTAACAACCGCAGGCACCATGGCACCTGCAATGATTGCAGCCCAAAGAGCTGTCTTTATCCAACGAGGGACAATGTTGAGCGCCGATGAGGCCGCCAGACTATTAGCGTGGATTTTCATCGCGCTTTGCTTCACCCCTGAAGTATATTCAACACTCATATCAGAAGGTTCAATCATAAATATCTCCAATTTTTATTTTGTAATCACTTGATAAAAGACTATTCAAGTTCTCTTTTTATTGAATATATCAATATTTCTTCAAGTCTTTTTACAATTTTACTCAGACATAAGGCGGCGTATATTAAAATACATCTTTTATTTTTTCATATAACCATTATTTATATAGAAAAACAAAATATATATAAAATAAATAAGTAAAAATATATTATATATATTTTGATAAAAGCAATAAAAATTTTCCTCAAGAATTACTAACTAAAGGTCACGATGAAGTTATAGGATATAAGGTGGATTGAGCCCATATCACTTCTCCTTCCGTCGTAATGAGAAGTTTGGATGCTAATCCCGAAGAAAATATTATCTTGCAACTATAGAGAGTGACTTATCTGAGAGCCTGTTCAGGCTCTGAATGAATGTCAATCGAGTCTAAAAAGACGATTTTTCAGCGAAAAACCGGTGCTTTCGGCCAACGTATAGATAGTGCGAATGTCGATAAAAATACAAAACTCTTCATGATCTTTCCCCGTGAATGAAAGTGAAACAATCGCTTCGTTGACATTGGCTACTATAAGGCAGTTCCATCCCAACACCTCTCCCCAGTTCGAGGAGGCAAGTTGTTTGCCCCGTTTTTTTCGAAGGCCCAATATCCTCACAGGGGTAGAGGGATGTACCTTGAGTCAGAACTGTTTAATTTCCGCTATTTGAGAGGTATGTGTTTGAGAATTTGATCGATGATAGAGTATTTTCTCGCTCAGCTTGAATAATGTTCCGCCCCGGTTGAAAACATATGAGGAGCAATGCCCCCTGGCCCGTGCTTTGGGTTGAAGCATCGTATGTTCTTTGCGCTCAATGTTATGGGGGCTGATGAGACGAAAGCTGTGGAAGTCTGGAGCATATTCGGCCAAAGTGAAAACAAGGATCGTTAAGTTTGTGCTCGAATAGAAAAACGAGGTGCGCCAATCTGCTTCACTCAAATCAAGATGTAATTTAAATCCGGTGATGTTAGGGAAGCAGCGGACCATATTGTCCGCTGCTTTTCTTTTCCCCAGGACAACTAGAAGGGATTTCTGCTTTCGGTTATTACCACTTGGCGCGGAAGCCGAGATTGCTCGAGACCGAATAGCTCTTGCCATTCTCAAGACCCATGGCCCCGAACAATTTGCCATAGACGGCATATTTGCCATTCCACCACGAGTAATTGGTGGTCAGCCCCAGTTCACCCCAGGTTCGGTCGATCTTGCCGGTCTTGATACGACCGCCAATACCGGCTTCATCGGAAACAGTGATATAGTCAGCCGGGCTCTTCAGATCCTGATAGATATTGGCAACACCGCCAATTTCCAACCG
>NZ_JBQEPD010000018.1:0-85932 GCF_052045675.1 Brucella sp. 22210 | reverse complement strand
GCGGGTGTAGCTCAGTTGGTTAGAGTGCCGGCCTGTCACGCCGGAGGTCGCGGGTTCGAGCCCCGTCACTCGCGCCACTTTCCTTCAACACAATCAAATGTACTGTTGAATTGAAAGTGGCGCTCCACGCCATTTGCCGAACGTCTTCCCAGAAATAACAAAATATACCGTACAAACATGCGCAGGCGGATTTGACCCGTCGGCTGGTTCGCATCGGTGTTTGAGCAAACGCTCTTTTATCGGGAGAATTGTTTCCAGGAGAGATAGGCGACCGAGAGAACGATCACGCCGATCACCAGGAGGTCGCCGCCGGCGAGCAGAAAATGCTGCATATGTGACCTCCCTTCGATTCTGATTCCAAACAATGTCCTTATGATAAAGTCTGTCCTGCCGATCTGAAGGCATGGCTTGGCGCACTGCGAGGGTGCCGGACTATTTCCATTCTCCAAATTGCTGCCTGCACGAAAGAAATTTTGCGCGTCTCACAGCGTGGCGTTTTCGGACGCTGCATTTGCGATGTTGGGGGAGGGAGATCAATTTGTCGCGGCGCGCTTATATTTATCTCTCGTTCTGCGGCGCGGCGAACGGCATGCGGGCGTACTTTATTTATAGAGGCGATGATTCTCTTTGCTGTTGTCAGCGAGAATGCATCGTGAGACATTGCCTCACAAAATTATGATCTTACTGCGCCATCATGGGGCTGAACGGGTTCAGCCGGGTTATTCGGGCCTGAGGCGACGCCTTATTAAGCATCTCGACCCGACTATGCCCACCTGAAGGCGCTGGAGGGGTTGCGCTTCAACGCGGGCTGCGCTAACCGTCCCCGCGAAAGCGCTTAGTTCGCACGGCATGCCTTTTGAAGCTGCTTGGGGCGACGAGGTTGCAACAGATGCAATGTGTCGCATGGTCGTGGGCTTCAAAAAGCTTATGACAGGCGGCGCAGCCTCGTATTCAAGCCGGATAAAGGATCATGAACGAGCTTTTAAGTTCCTATTTGCCGATTGTCATCTTTCTCGGCATCGCAATGGTAATCGGTGTAGCCCTTCTGGTTGCGCCGTTCCTCGTCGCATATAGACAGCCAGACCCGGAAAAGCTTTCAGCTTACGAGTGCGGCTTCAATGCCTTCGATGACGCCCGTATGAAATTCGACATTCGTTTTTATCTCGTGTCGATTCTCTTCATCATCTTCGATCTGGAAGTCGCCTTCCTGTTTCCGTGGGCTGTGTCCTTCGGTTCCATTGGTTGGTTCGGCTTTGCGTCGATGATGCTGTTCCTTGGCGTCCTCACCATCGGCTTCATCTATGAATGGAAGAAGGGAGCGCTGGAATGGGATTGACCACAGCCAACACCACACTCGTGGCTCCGCAGCCGAAGGGCATTCTTGACCCACGTACGGGCAAGCCTGTCGGCTCCGACGATGCTTTCTTCAACGATCTGAACAGTGAACTGTCCGACAAGGGCTTCATCGTCACATCTGCTGACGCTCTGATCACCTGGGCGCGTACCGGTTCGCTGATGTGGATGACTTTCGGTCTTGCATGCTGCGCTGTGGAAATGATGCACATTTCCATGCCGCGCTACGACGCCGAACGCTTCGGTATTGCACCGCGCGCGTCTCCGCGTCAGTCCGACGTGATGATCGTTGCAGGCACGCTGACCAACAAGATGGCGCCCGCTCTGCGCAAGGTCTACGACCAGATGCCTGAGCCGCGCTATGTGATCTCGATGGGTTCCTGCGCCAACGGCGGCGGCTACTACCACTATTCCTATTCGGTGGTTCGTGGCTGCGATCGCGTGGTTCCGGTCGACATCTATGTGCCTGGCTGCCCGCCGACCGCGGAAGCTCTGCTTTACGGCATCCTTCTTCTCCAGAAGAAGATTCGTCGCACGGGTACGATCGAGCGTTAATCCGGTCTCTGGACCGGTTCGCGCCATACAGGTTTTGTTAGGGTTCGACTGACACCGCCGCGTGGGATTTCTCCCAAAAGTCTCCCAAGGCAAGTGCAGTGTGAGTTCTAAATAAGGAAGTTAGGGAAATGAGCGAAGAAGCTCTCGGTGAACTTTCCGGCTACATCAAAGAACGCCTCGGCGATGCAATCGAAGAGGCGAAGCTGGCCTATGGCGAGCTGACGCTTTGCGTACCGGTGACGAGCCTTATCAGCGTTCTGACCTTCCTGCGTGACGATGTGCAGTGCCAGTTCGTCAATCTGACGGACATTTCCGGCGTTGACTATCCGCAGCGCACCAATCGCTTCGATGTGGTCTATCAGCTGATGTCTCCGCGTCAGAACCAGCGCATCCGCGTCAAGGTTCAGGCCGATGAAGATACGCTGGTTCCGTCGGCGGTTTCGGTTTTCGTGGGTGCCGAATGGTACGAACGCGAGGCCTACGACATGTATGGCGTGCTGTTCTCCGGCCACCCGGATCTGCGTCGCCTTCTGACCGACTACGGTTTCGAAGGCCATCCGCTGCGCAAGGATTTCCCGCTGACCGGCTTTGTGGAAGTGCGTTACAGCGACGAGCTGAAGCGCGTCATCTACGAACCTGTCGAACTGCGTCAGGAATTCCGCAATTTCGATTTTCTCTCGCCATGGGAAGGGACGGATTACGTCCTGCCGGGCGATGAGAAGGCAAAGACGAACTGAGCGACGGGAAGCTGAACATGGCTGAGACTCAGGTCCGCAATTTCAATATCAACTTTGGCCCGCAGCATCCTGCCGCGCACGGTGTGCTGCGTCTGGTGCTGGAACTCGACGGCGAAGTCGTCGACCGCGTCGATCCGCATATCGGTCTGCTGCATCGCGGCACCGAGAAGCTCATGGAAGCCAAGACCTATCTTCAGGCTGTGCCTTATCTCGACCGCCTCGACTATGTGGCGCCGATGAATCAGGAGCACGCTTATGCGCTCGCCGTCGAACGCCTTATGGGCATCGATGTGCCGAAGCGCGGTCAGCTGATCCGCGTTCTCTATTCGGAAATCGGCCGTATCCTGAACCACCTGCTGAACGTGACCACGCAGGCCATGGACGTTGGCGCATTGACGCCGCCGCTCTGGGGCTTCGAAGAGCGCGAAAAGCTGATGGTGTTCTACGAACGCGCCTGCGGCGCACGTATGCACGCCGCTTATTTCCGTCCGGGTGGCGTCCATCAGGACCTGCCGGATCAGCTCGTGGAAGACATCGGCAAGTGGATCGATCCGTTCTTCACGACGCTCAACAATCTTGATGACCTCATCACACCGAACCGTATTTTCAAGCAGCGTAACGTCGATATCGGCGTGGTCTCGCTGGAAGATGCATGGGCATGGGGCTTCTCGGGCGTCATGGTTCGCGGTTCGGGCGCTGCATGGGATCTGCGCAAGTCGCAGCCTTACGAGTGCTACAACGAGATGGAATTCGATATTCCAATCGGCAAGAACGGCGATTGCTACGACCGCTACCTGATCCGCATGGAAGAAATGCGCCAGTCGGCCCGTATCATGCGCCAGTGCGTTGACCTGCTTCTCGGCAAGGAACGTGTTGGTCCGGTTTCCAATACGGACAACAAGATAGTGCCGCCGAAGCGCGGCGAGATGAAGCGTTCGATGGAAGCGCTCATCCACCACTTCAAGCTTTACACGGAAGGCTACCATGTGCCTGCCGGTGAAGTTTACGCAGCAGTTGAAGCCCCTAAGGGCGAATTTGGCGTCTTCCTCGTCTCGGACGGCTCCAACAAGCCTTATCGCTGCAAGCTGCGCGCTCCGGGCTTTGCCCATCTTCAAGCCATGGATTTCCTGTGCCGCGGCCATATGCTGGCTGACGTGTCGGCAATTCTTGGCTCGCTCGATATCGTGTTTGGTGAGGTTGACCGCTGATGTCCGTTCGCCGTCTCGCAGATGATGCCGTCCAGCCAGCCGCTTTCGCGTTCAACGCGGAAAATCAGGTCTGGGCGCACAAGACGATCGCAAAATTCCCAGAAAGCCGTCAGCAGTCGGCTGTTATTCCATTGCTCATGCGTGCGCAGGAGCAGGACGGCTGGGTCACGAAAGCTGCCATTGAACATGTAGCAGCCATGCTCGACATGCCGCTGATCCGCGTTCTGGAAGTCGCAACTTTCTATACGCAGTTCCAGCTGAAGCCGGTTGGCACGCGCGCTCACATTCAGGTTTGCGGTACGACCCCGTGCATGCTGCGCGGTTCGGAAGCGCTGATGGACGTTTGCCGTCACAAGATCAACCACGACCCGTTCGAGACCAATGCCGACGGCACGCTGTCGTGGGAAGAAGTCGAATGCCAGGGCGCTTGCGCCAATGCACCGATGGTCATGATCTTCAAGGACGCCTACGAAGATCTGACGCCGGAACGCCTTGCAGAAATCATCGACGCTTTCGAAGCTGGCAAGGGCGATACCGTCAAGCCGGGTCCGCAGGAAGACCGCGTGACGTCTGAGCCGATCAACGGCCTGACCTCGCTGACCGAAGATCTGGACTACAAGAAGATCGGTCTCGAAACCCGCAAGGCATCGGACGCCGCGACTGCCAAGGCGAAGGCTGAAGCGGAAGCAAAGGCCAAGGCGGAAGCCGAAGCCAAGGCTGCTGAAGAAAAGGCCGCTGCGCCGTCCAACGCTGCAAAGCCGGTCACCAATGCGCCTGAAACCGATCCGGCCCTGAAGACGCCTTCGGACGTCAAGGTGTCGAAGGCTGCCGAGAAGGCCGCTTCGGTCGATACGAAACAGGCATTCAAGCTCGACGATACCAATCGCCCGGTCGCCATGGAGCGTCCGGAAGCCGTTGACGATCTGAAGCTGATCTCCGGCGTTGGCCCGAAGATTGAAGCAACCCTGCATGAGCTGGGCATCTTCACCTTCAAGCAGGTTGCTGCCTGGAAGAAGGCCGAGCGCGAATGGGTTGATGGTTATCTCAGCTTCCACGGTCGCATCGAGCGTGAAGAATGGGTGAAGCAAGCCAAGGCTTTGGCCAAGGGCGGCGTCGAGGAATACATCAAGGTATTCGGAAAGAAGCCGGTATGATGACTTCGATATTCGCAAACACGAACGGAAACAGGTGAGACATGCTGGCTGATAAAGATCGCATCTTCACCAATATTTACGGCTTCAAAGATCGCTCCCTCAAGGGTGCTATGGCTCGCGGCCATTGGGACAACACCAAGGGCTTCATCGAGAAGGGCCGTGACTGGATCATCGACGAGATGAAAGCGTCGGGCCTGCGTGGCCGTGGCGGCGCTGGCTTCCCGACGGGTCTCAAGTGGTCGTTCATGCCCAAGCAGAGCGACGGTCGCCCGCATTATCTCGTCGTCAATGCCGACGAATCCGAGCCGGGCACCTGTAAGGACCGCGAAATTCTGCGCCACGATCCGCATACGCTGATTGAAGGCTGCGTGATCGCCGGTTGCGCCATGGGTGCACACACCGCTTATATCTATATCCGCGGCGAATTCATGCGTGAGCGTGAAGCCCTGCAGGCAGCGATCGACGAATGTTACGATGCCGGTTTGCTTGGCAAGGATAACAAGTGCGGCTGGGATATGGACATTTTTGTCTCCCACGGCGCTGGCGCTTATATCTGTGGCGAAGAAACCGCGCTGCTCGAAAGCCTTGAAGGCAAGAAGGGCCAGCCGCGCCTGAAGCCGCCATTCCCGGCCAATATGGGTCTGTATGGTTGCCCGACCACCGTGAACAACGTGGAATCGATCGCGGTTGCGCCGACGATCCTGCGTCGCGGCGGTGCATGGTTCTCGTCCATCGGTCGTCCGAACAATGTCGGCACCAAGCTGTTCCAGGTTTCAGGCCATGTGAATACGCCTTGCGTGGTGGAAGAAGGCCTTGGCATTCCGTTCCGCGAACTGATCGAAAAGCATGCTGGCGGCATTCGCGGCGGCTGGGACAATCTGCTGGCGGTTATTCCCGGCGGCGCATCGTGCCCGGTCATCAAGGGTGAAGACATGATGGACGCCATCATGGATTTCGACGGCATGCGCGACAAGAAATCGTCGTTCGGCACCGGCGGCCTGATTGTCATGGACAAGTCCACGGACATCATCAAGGCGATTGCCCGTTTGTCGGCGTTCTTCAAGCATGAAAGCTGCGGCCAGTGCACGCCGTGCCGTGAAGGCACCGGCTGGATGTGGCGCGTCATGGAACGCATGGTCAAGGGCAACGCGCAGAAGCGCGAAATCGACATGCTGTTCGACGTGACCAAGCAGATTGAAGGTCACACGATCTGCGCGCTTGGTGATGCGGCTGCATGGCCAATTCAGGGCTTGATCCGCAATTTCCGTCCGGAAATTGAAAAGCGCATTGATGATTACACACGCAACGCCGTGCAGAGCCGCAATATCCGTCTGGAAGCAGCGGAATAAGGCTTAAACGAGTTGCGTTGAGCCTGCCCGGGTAGGGAAGGCGGAAAAGTTTGACGTCTAGATTGCGGCACGAGCCGCAGGTTTGGAAAAGCGATGGCAAAGATCAAGGTTGACGGCACAGAGATCGAAGTACCCGATCACTATACGCTCCTTCAGGCTGCCGAAGCCGCAGGCGCGGAAGTGCCGCGTTTTTGTTTCCACGAACGGCTTTCCATCGCTGGAAATTGCCGTATGTGCCTGGTTGAAGTGAAGGGTGGACCGCCGAAGCCGGCAGCATCCTGCGCTATGGGCGTGCGCGATCTGCGTCCCGGCCCGAATGGCGAAGCCCCTGAAATCTTCACCAACACGCCGATGGTCAAGAAGGCCCGCGAAGGCGTGATGGAATTCCTGCTCATCAACCACCCGCTGGATTGCCCGATCTGCGATCAGGGCGGCGAGTGCGATCTGCAGGATCAGGCAATGGCTTTCGGCACCGACGGTTCGCGCTATCGCGAGAACAAGCGCGCTGTCGAAAACAAATATATCGGCCCGCTCGTCAAGACGGTGATGACGCGCTGCATTCATTGCACGCGCTGCGTCCGCTTCACGACCGAAGTTGCTGGCATTTCCGAACTGGGCCTCATCGGCCGCGGTGAAGACGCCGAGATCACCACCTATCTCGAGCGCGCCATGACGTCGGAACTGCAGGGCAATGTCATCGATCTTTGCCCGGTTGGCGCTTTGACCTCGCGTCCTTACGCGTTCCAGGCGCGTCCGTGGGAATTGAACAAGACTGAAACCATCGATGTGATGGATGCGGTCGGTTCCAACATCCGCGTTGACACCCGTGGCCGTGAAGTGATGCGCGTCATGCCGCGCGTCAACGAAGCGGTGAACGAAGAGTGGATTTCGGACAAGACCCGCTTCATCTGGGACGGCCTGCGCACCCAGCGCCTCGACCGCCCTTATGTTCGCAAGGATGGCCGCCTGGTCGCCGCAAGCTGGCCGGAAGCCTTCTCCGCTATCGCCGCCAAGGTTTCTGCAACCTCTGCCGACAAGATTGGCGCTGTTGCAGGCGATCTGGCTTCGGTTGAGGAAATCTACGCACTGAAGAACCTGATGAGTTCGCTCGGCTCCGCCAATATCGACAGCCGTCAGGATGGCGCAGCCCTCGATCCGGCTCTGGGCCGTGCAAGCTATCTCTTCAACGCGACGATCGAAGGCATTGAAAACGCTGATGCTCTGCTCATCATCGGTTCCAATCCCCGCGTTGAAGCTGCGGTTCTGAACGCTCGCATCCGCAAGCGTCAGCGCATGGGTCATTTCCCGGTCGCTCTGATCGGTGAACAGGCTGAACTGCGCTACGAATACGAATATCTCGGCGCCGGTGCAGATACGCTTGGCTCGCTTGCCGCTGGCAAGAACGCGTTCCGCGATGTGCTGGCCAAGGCTGAACGTCCGCTGATCATCATCGGTCAGGGCGCGCTCACCGGTGAGAATGGTCGTGCGGTTCTGTCGACCGCCGCCAAGCTCGCTCAGGACGTCGGCGCGATCAAGGATGAGTGGAACGGCTTCTCCGTTCTGCACACTGCCGCTTCGCGCGTTGGCGCTCTGGATCTCGGCTTTGTGCCGGGTGAGGGCGGCAAGGCAGCTGGCGACATGCTGGGCAATCTGGATGTTGTGTTCCTGCTCGGTGCAGACGAACTCGACATGACGAGCAAGGGCTCGAGCTTCGTCGTTTACATCGGTACGCACGGCGATGCCGGTGCGCATGCAGCCGACGTGATCCTGCCGGGCGCAGCCTATACGGAAAAGTCGGGCACCTGGCTCAACACCGAAGGTCGCGTGCAGCTTGGCAGCCGCGCCGGTTTCGCACCGGGCGAAGCGAAGGAAGACTGGGCAATCCTGCGCGCTCTTTCCGATACGCTCGGCAAGCGTCTGCCGTTCGACTCGCTCGCACAGCTTCGCGCCAAGCTCTATGCGGACTACCCGCACATGCTGGCTATCGACACCATCACGCCTGCTTCCGCCGACGATCTCGTCGCGCTGGCAGCTAAGGCTTCCAACCTGGGCGGCGGCACTGCGTTCGTTTCCCCGGTCAAGGACTTCTACCTGACGAACCCAATTGCGCGCGCTTCCGCCGTCATGGCCGAATGCTCGGCGCTCGCGGCTGGTGGCTTCCAGCAGGCTGCCGAGTAAGCGAGAGAGAGACGGAACAATGGAAGGAATTTTTGCAGCTTACGTCTTACCCGCGCTGATTATGGCGCTGAAGTCGGTCGTTCTGCTCGTCGTATTGCTGATCGTCGTCGCTTACCTGCTTTATGCGGATCGCAAGATCTGGGCAGCAGTACAGCTTCGTCGCGGCCCTAACGTTGTCGGTCCCTGGGGTTTGTTCCAGGCTTTCGCCGACTTGTTGAAGTTCGTCTTCAAGGAACCGATCATTCCGTCGGGCGCAAACAAGGGTGTCTTCCTCCTTGCGCCCTTCGTTTCCGCCGTTCTCGCAATGGCAACCTGGGCGGTTATTCCGGTCAATGAAGGCTGGGCTATCGCCAACATCAATGTCGGCATTCTCTATATCTTCGCCATTTCTTCGCTTGAAGTTTACGGCGTGATCATGGGCGGCTGGGCCTCCAACTCGAAGTACCCGTTCCTCGGCGCGCTTCGTTCGGCGGCGCAGATGGTTTCCTACGAAGTTTCCATCGGCTTCGTGATTGTTACGGTTCTGCTCACGGTTGGCTCGCTCAACCTGACCGACATCGTGCTTTCGCAGAATACCGGCCTCGGCACCATGCTCGGTCTGCCTGCATCGTTCCTCGACTGGAACTGGCTCTGCCTGTTCCCGATGTTCGTGATCTTCTTCATTTCGGCGCTTGCTGAAACGAACCGTCCGCCTTTCGATCTTGTCGAAGCTGAATCCGAACTCGTGGCCGGTCATATGATCGAATATTCGTCCACGCCGTTCCTTCTGTTCTTCCTCGGCGAATATGTGGCGATCACGCTGATGTGCGCCCTGATGACCACGCTCTTCCTCGGCGGCTGGCTGCCTCCGGTTGACGTTTGGTTCCTCAACTGGGTTCCGGGCGTGATCTGGTTCATGCTCAAGCTCTGCTTCTGCTTCTTCATGTTCGCCATGGTGAAGGCTTTCGTACCGCGTTACCGCTATGACCAGCTGATGCGTCTGGGTTGGAAGGTTTTCCTGCCGATCTCGCTCTTCATGGTTGTCGCAACCGCGACCTTCCTCAAAGTCTTCGGTCTGGCGTAAGGAGTAATAACAATGGCTTCAATCGCTCAAGCAGCCAAGTCGCTCCTTCTCAAGGAATTCGTCGGCGCGTTCTTTCTTTCCATGCGCCAGTTCTTCGCGCCGAAGGCAACGTTGAACTACCCGCATGAAAAGGGCCCGGTTTCGCCGCGCTTCCGTGGCGAACACGCGCTGCGCCGTTATCCCAACGGTGAAGAACGCTGCATCGCCTGCAAGCTTTGCGAAGCAATCTGCCCGGCGCAGGCCATCACCATCGAGGCCGGTCCGCGCCGCAACGACGGCACCCGCCGCACGGTGCGTTACGACATCGACATGGTGAAGTGCATTTATTGCGGCTTCTGCCAGGAAGCATGTCCGGTGGATGCCATCGTCGAAGGTCCGAACTTCGAGTTCGCGACCGAGACGCGCGAAGAGCTGTACTACGACAAGGACAAGCTCCTCGCCAACGGTGACCGTTGGGAACGCGAAATCGCGCGCAATATCGCGATGGATGCGCCTTATCGCTGATCGGGTTCCCGATCAGTTCGAGCGTCAGATCGGGTTTTCGGTCAGTTCGATGCTCGAACAAGAGTTTATGAATAAAGCGGGCAAAGCAATAGGGCTTTGCTCACGGAAAGGTGTTGGGGGATCCCCATGCTGACAGGTATTGCGGCAGCGTTTTTCTATCTGTTCGCTTTCATCATGATCGCAAGCGCGTTCATGGTGATTGCGGCACGCAACCCCGTGCATTCGGTGCTGTTTCTGATCCTCACATTCTTCAATGCGGCAGCTCTGTTCCTGCTGACAGGGGCTGAGTTCCTCGCCATGATCCTGCTCGTCGTTTATGTCGGCGCTGTGGCGGTTCTCTTCCTCTTCGTTGTCATGATGTTGGATGTGGATTTCTCGGAACTGAAGCGCGGTGCGCTGCAATATGCGCCGGTCGGTGCTCTGGTCGGGTTGATCCTGCTGGGCGAACTGATCTTCGTCTTCGCAAGCAACATGTTTGCGCCGAAGCTGGGGCAGGGCGCTGTGCCGATCCCGAATATCGCCGAGCGGACCAACACCGCTGCTCTGGGCGACATTCTCTACACCGACTTCGTCTTCTACTTCCAGGTTGCAGGTCTCGTCCTTCTGGTCGCGATGATCGGCGCCATCGTTCTGACGCTGCGGCACAAGCCGAATGTCAAGCGCCAGTCCATCTCGGCCCAGGTTGCTCGTACGCCAGAAACGGCGATCGAGGTCAAGCAGGTCGAAACGGGCAAAGGCATCTAAGGATAAGCATATGGAAATCGGTATCGCTCATTATCTGACCGTTTCGGCCATCCTGTTCACGCTTGGCGTCTTCGGCATCTTTTTGAACCGCAAGAATGTCATCGTTATCCTGATGTCGATCGAATTGATCCTGCTTTCGGTCAATCTCAATTTCGTGGCGTTCTCCAGCCAGCTCGGCGACATGGTCGGGCAGGTCTTCGCCCTTTTCGTTCTGACTGTTGCGGCTGCTGAAGCGGCCATCGGTCTGGCAATTCTCGTTGTTTTCTTCCGTAATCGCGGTTCCATCGCGGTGGAAGACGTCAATGTTATGAAAGGTTGACGGGCAAATGCTCTACTACGCGATCGTCTTCCTTCCGCTTATCGGCTTTCTTATTGCTGGCTTGTTCGGCAATAAGATCGGCGCAAAAGCGAGTGAATACATCACTTCCGGCCTCATGGTTATCGTCGCGATCTGCTCGTGGATCGTGTTCTTCCAGATTCCAATGGGCGACGGTGAAACTGTGCGCATTCCGGTGCTGCATTGGGTCACGTCCGGTTCGCTGTCCTTCGATTGGGCGCTGCGTGTCGACACGCTGACCGGCGTCATGCTTGTTGTCGTGAACTCGGTTTCGGCTCTCGTGCATATCTACTCGATTGGATATATGCACCACGATCCGCATCGTCCGCGCTTCTTCGCTTATTTGTCGCTGTTCACCTTCGCGATGCTCATGCTGGTTACGTCGGACAATCTCGTCCAGATGTTCTTCGGCTGGGAAGGCGTTGGTCTGGCGTCCTATCTTCTGATCGGTTTCTGGTTCAAGAAGCCTTCGGCCAATGCCGCCGCCATGAAGGCCTTCGTCGTCAACCGCGTTGGTGACTTCGGCTTCCTGCTCGGCATCTTCGGCCTGTTCGCTCTGTTCCAGTCGGTCGACTACAACACGATCTTCGCTGCTGCCGCCAATTATCTGCCGGCAGAAGGCGCCGCGGATGCAGGTCAGGTCGTGCTGAACTTCCTCGGCTATGAGCTGCACAAGGAAACGGCGCTGACCGTTGTCTGCCTGCTTCTGTTCATGGGCGCCATGGGTAAGTCGGCGCAGTTCCTGCTGCACACCTGGCTTCCGGACGCTATGGAAGGCCCGACGCCTGTTTCGGCTCTCATTCACGCCGCAACTATGGTGACCGCGGGTGTGTTCATGGTCGCGCGCATGTCGCCGATCTTCGAACTGTCCCATACGGCTCTTCTGGTTGTCACCATCATCGGCGCAACCACCGCATTCTTCGCGGCAACGGTTGCCCTGGTGCAGAACGATATCAAGCGCGTTATCGCTTATTCGACCTGTTCGCAGCTGGGCTACATGTTCGCGGCACTCGGCGTCGGTGCTTACGGTGCTGCCGTATTCCACCTGTTCACGCACGCCTTCTTCAAGGCGCTTCTGTTCCTTTGCGCCGGTTCGGTTATCCATGCCGTCTCGGAAGAACAGGACATGCGTCGCATGGGCGGCCTGCGTAAACTGATCCCGGCTACCTACTGGATGATGATGATCGGCACGGTCGCCATTACGGGTCTCGGTATTCCGGGCACGATCATCGGTACGGCTGGCTTCTTCTCGAAGGATGCGATCATTGAATCGGTGTTCGCTTCGCACAGCCCGGCCAGCGGTTACGCCTTTACGCTTCTCGTCGTCTCGGCTTTGTTCACGAGCTTCTATTCCTGGCGTCTGATTTTCATGACTTTCTTCGGCAAGCCGCGTGCTTCGGCGGAAGTCATGCATCACGTCCATGAATCGCCTGCCGTGATGCTGGTGCCGCTGTTCATTCTCGCTGTCGGCGCGATCCTTGCCGGTGTTGTGTTCAAGGAATTCTTCTTCGGTCATGATTACGCCGAGTTCTGGAAGGGTGCGCTGTTCACATCGCCGACCAACGAGATACTGGAACATCATCACCATGTTCCAACCTGGGTTGCCGTGTCGCCGTTTACCGCGATGGTCGTTGGCTTCATCGTCGCCTGGATCTTCTACATCCGGTCGCCGGAAACGCCGAAGGCACTGGCAGAACGCCATCGCGGTCTGTACCAGTTCCTGCTGAACAAGTGGTATTTCGACGAACTCTACGACTTCCTCTTCGTTCGTCCAGCCAAGCGGCTCGGTCGTCTGTTCTGGAAGGGTGGCGACGGTTGGCTCATTGACGGCTTCGGTCCGGATGGTATCTCGGCCCGTGTGCTCGATGTCACCAACCGCGTCGTCAAGATGCAGTCCGGATATCTTTATCATTACGCATTCGCGATGCTGATCGGCGTCGCCGCGCTCGTCACCTGGATGATGCTCGGGAGCTCTTTCTGATGACCGACTGGCCAATTCTCTCAACGGTCACGTTTCTGCCGCTCGTCGGCGCGTTACTGATCCTTCTGATCAAGGACGACAGCGAGGCTGCACGTCGCAACATCCGCAACGTGGCTTTGCTGACGACGGTATTCGTCTTCATCCTGTCGCTCGTTGTCTGGGCCGGGTTCGATAATTCGAACCCCGGTTTCCAGATGGTCGAGCAGGCTGGCTGGATGGGTGGTGGCATCAGCTACCACATGGGCGTGGACGGGATTTCCGTCCTGTTCGTGGTGCTGTCTGCTTTCCTGATGCCGTTCTGCATTCTCGCAAGCTGGCTATCGGTCGAAAAGCGCGTCAAGGAATACATGATCGCGTTCCTCATTCTGGAAACGCTCATGATCGGCGTGTTCTGCGCGCTCGACCTGTTCCTGTTCTACGTGTTCTTCGAAGCAAGCCTTATCCCGATGTTCATCATCATCGGCGTGTGGGGCGGCAAGCGTCGCGTTTACGCAAGCTTGAAGTTCTTCCTCTATACGCTGCTCGGCTCGGTGCTGATGCTCATCGCCATCATGGCCATGTATTGGCAGGCTGGCACGATGAACATCGTCGAGTTGCAGAAGTTCAGCTTCCCGGCTGGCATGCAAACATGGCTATGGCTCGCCTTCTTCGCGTCGTTTGCGGTCAAGATGCCGATGTGGCCGGTCCACACTTGGCTTCCGGATGCGCACGTTGAAGCGCCGACGGCAGGCTCGGTCATTCTGGCCGGTATCCTTCTGAAGCTCGGCGGCTACGGCTTCCTGCGCTTCTCGCTGCCGATGTTCCCGCTGGCTTCCGCCGATTTTGCGCCGCTTGTCTTCACGCTGTCGGTGATCGCTATCATCTACACGTCTCTGGTGGCTCTGGTTCAGGAAGACATCAAGAAGCTGATCGCCTACTCGTCCGTTGCACACATGGCCTATGTGACCATGGGTATCTTCGCGGCCAACGAGCAGGGCATTCAGGGTGCAATCTTCCAGATGCTGTCGCACGGTATCGTGTCGGGCGCTCTCTTCCTTTGCGTCGGCGTGATCTATGACCGTATGCATACCCGTGAGATCGCGGCGTTCGGCGGTCTGGTGAACAACATGCCGAAATATGCGGTGGCCTTCCTCATCTTCACGATGGCGAATGTGGGCCTGCCGGGTACTTCGGGCTTCATCGGTGAATTCCTGACGCTGTTCGGTGTGTTCCGGGTCAATACCTGGGTGGCGCTGTTCGCAACGACGGGTGTCATTCTCTCGGCGGCCTATGCGCTCTGGCTCTACCGCAAGGTGATCTTCGGCGCACTCGACAAGGAAAGCCTCAAGGCGCTCCTCGATCTGAGCCCGCGTGAGAAGATCATTCTCTATCCGCTCGTGGTACTCACCATCTTCTTCGGCGTGTATCCGGCACCGGTCTTCAATGCGACTGCAAGTGCTGTGACCGCTCTGGTTCAACATTACGACGCTGCAGTTGGCGGAGCCGCCAATGCAATGCTGGCACAGTAAGAAAATAAAGGCGTAAGGTCATGCAGACTGATCTGATAGCTCATCTGACCCTTGCAGCACCGGAGGTTCTCCTGGCTGTAGGCGCCTTGGCACTGCTTATGATCGGCGTGTTCTCTGGCGAGCGTGCAACCACGCTCGTCAACGGACTGTCCGTCGCAGTGCTGATTGCAGCGCTGGCACTGGTTGTTCTATTCCCGGCGAATGGTTCCGCTTTCGGCGGCGCCATCGTCAATGACGGCTTCGGCCGCTTCATGAAGGTGCTGACGCTGATCGGCTCCATCGTCACGCTCGTTATGTCGGTCGGTTTCGCCAAGGCGGAAAAGTTCGACAAGTTCGAGTTCCCGGTCCTGATCGTCATCTCGACGCTCGGCATGCTGCTGATGGTGTCGGCATCCAACATGCTGTCGCTCTATCTCGGTCTCGAACTGCAGTCGCTGGCGCTTTACGTGCTGGCAGCATTCAACCGTGACAGCGTTCGTTCGACGGAAGCTGGTCTGAAATATTTCGTTCTCGGCTCGCTGTCCTCGGGCATGTTGCTCTACGGAATCTCGCTTGTTTACGGCTATACCGGCCATATCGGCTTCACCGAAATCGCCCAGGCTGTTTCGGGCGGCCAGCGTGAGCTTGGTCTGGTATTCGGTCTGGTCTTCATTCTTGCCGGTCTGGCATTCAAGATTTCCGCTGTTCCGTTCCATATGTGGACGCCGGACGTCTATGAAGGCGCGCCGACCCCGGTAACGGCCTTCTTTGCCGCCGCTCCGAAGATGGCCGCCATGGCGCTCATCATCCGCGTTGTCTCGGACGCCTTTGCTCCGGTCACCCACGACTGGCAGCAGGTTGTGATCTTCATCGCAATCGCATCGATGGTTCTGGGTGCATTCGCTGCTATCGGCCAGCGCAACATCAAGCGTCTGATGGCTTATTCCTCCATCAGCCACATGGGCTATGCCCTTGTCGGTCTCGCTGCCGGTACGGCTGTGGGCGTGAAGGGCGTGGCAATCTACATGGCGATCTATCTTGCCATGACGCTCGGCACCTTTGCCTTCATTCTCGCCATGCGTACCAAGGACGGCAATGTCGAAAACATTGGCGATCTGGCCGGTCTGTCGCGCACCAATCCGGTGCTGGCAACGATCATGACGATCTTCCTGTTCTCGCTCGCCGGTATCCCGCCGCTCGCTGGCTTCTTCGGCAAGTGGTACACCTTCCTCGCAGCCGTGCAGGCCGGTCTTTATCCGCTGGCGATCATCGGTATCGTAGCGTCGGTCGTGGGTGCGTTCTACTATCTGCGCATGATCAAGATCATGTGGTTCGATGAGCCGGTCGGCGGTTTCGTGCCGGTCGCGGGCGAGCTGCGTCTCGTTCTCGGCGTCACGGGTGCCTTTGTGCTCTTCTACGTGTTCCTTGCTGGCCCAATCGGCGGATTTGCCGAAGCCGCAGCAAAGACGTTCTTCTAAGTAACCTGCGGCAGGTGATCGAATGCATTTCGCGCTTTCGCCTGTCGCCGAAAATGTTGGCTACCGTCTCGAGGTTTTCGAGACGGTAGGCTCCACCAACGCGGTGGCTCTGGAACGGGCTGCGGCAGGTGATCCGGGCAAGCTCTGGCTTGTCTCGAAGAGACAGGAAAGCGGCCGTGGAAGACGCGGTCGTGCCTGGTCTACACCGGAAGGCAATCTGGCCTCCACACTTCTTCTGATTGAATCCTATGAGTTGAAAACGGCGGCAACGCTTGGTTTTGTTGCAGGCCTGTCGCTCGCTGATGCGCTGGAAGCGGCTTTTGCAGCAACGGGTCCAGCCGTACCGCCGAAAATCGGTCTGAAATGGCCGAATGATGTGCTGCTGGATGGCGCAAAGCTGTCGGGCATTCTGCTGGAATCGTCCATTCTCGCGAAGGATCGCTTTGCGGTCGCAATCGGCATCGGCACCAACATCGTGGCTTTCCCCGACGATTTGCCCTATGCCGCGACCTCGCTGAACGCGCTTGGCAGCAAGTGCGATGCCGAGACATTGTTTGCCGCTCTTTCCGACGCATGGTCGGTCAATTATCGTGTGTGGGACGAAGGGCGTGGTCTTGATGCCATTCGCAAACGCTGGCTGGAGCGGGCACATGGTTTGGGCGGAAATGTCACCATGCAGGTTGAGGGCAAGATCATCGAAGGCCGCTTCGAGACGATAGATGAAGCATGCCGTTTCGTGATCCGCGACAATGATGGTGGACGCGTTACGGTCACAGCGGGCGATGTTTATTTCGGAACTGCTGCAACACTGCGGAAATAACAGCTTTCTTTTATCTTGCCGGGGTTGCAACTAAAGCCATTTAGGTCCAGTGGATGCGGCGAAAGCATGTCTCCCCGAAGTGGGATCAAGTTTTAGCGCATCGGCCCGAAAATCGGAATCGATTTTTGAAAAGCACGATGCGTAGAAGCAAAGACTTGCAGTGTTCTTTGTGCCTCCAGAAAGACGCACAAAGAACACTGCAAGCGCAAACTGATCCAGATACACTTTGCAAGAAGGTATAGTTACAAAGGAAATTTCATGGCCCGATCCAATACTCCGGAACTCGTCTTCCTGCCGCTCGGCGGTGTGGGCGAAATCGGCATGAATCTCGCTATGTACGGCTTTGGACCTGCGGATAATCGCGAATGGCTGGTCGTCGACATGGGCGTGAGCTTCGCCGGCCCGGAACAGCCGGGCGCCGACCTCATTCTGCCGGATATCCGTTATCTTGAGGCGGAAAAGAACAATGTGCGCGGTATCATCATTACCCACGCGCATGAAGACCATTTCGGTGCGCTGCTCGATCTGTGGCCGCGCCTGAAAGTTCCTGTCTATGCGACGCCGTTCACCGCCGGTCTGCTTGAAGCCAAGCGTCAGGCGGAGTTTAGCGCACCGGAAATTCCGATCACCATCTACAAGGCTGGTGAAAAGTTCGAGGTCGGTCCGTTCAAGGTTGAAGCGGTTGCCGTCACGCACTCCATCCCGGAACCTGTATCGCTCGCGATTACAACACCGCTCGGTACGGTTGTGCATACCGGCGACTGGAAGATGGATCCGGAACCGTCGCTCGGTCCGGTCATCGATGAAGCGCGTTTCCGCGCCATTGGTGACGCCGGCGTTCTGGCGCTGATCTGCGATTCCACCAATGCCATGCGCGAGGGTGAATCCCCGTCGGAACGTCAGGTCGGCGAAAGCCTGCGCGAGCTGATCGAAAATGCGCGTGGCCGTGTCGCGATTACCACCTTCTCTTCCAATGTGGGCCGTATTCGCTCGATTACGGAAGCGGCGCGCGATGCGGGCCGTCAAGTTCTGGTGGTTGGGCGCTCGATGAAGCGCGCGATCTCGGTGGCAACCGAGCTTGGCTATATGGAAGGCCTGCCGGAATATCTGAGCGAAGAGGATTACGGATATATTCCGCGTGAAAACGTGGTGATGATCCTGACCGGCAGTCAGGGCGAGCCCCGTGCAGCGCTTGCCAAGCTGGCTCGCGATGAAATGCGCAGTCTGGCGCTATCGCCCGGCGATACGGTCATTTACTCGTCGCGTGCCATTCCGGGCAATGAAAAGGCCATTCTCGATATCAAGAACCGCTTGATCGACCGCGGCGTCAAGATCATTGGCGACGACGATGCATTGGTGCATGTCTCCGGCCATCCGCGTCGCAGCGAATTGAAGCGCATGTATTCCTGGGTTCGCCCGCAGATTCTCGTTCCGGTGCATGGCGAAGCTGCGCATCTTGTGGCGCAGGGCTCGCTTGGAGCAATGGAAGGGATCGGTCAGGTTGCCCAGATTCGCAATGGCGACGTGCTGCGTCTGGCTCCCGGCAAGGCCGAAATCGTCGATGAAGCGCCGATTGGCCGTATCTACAAGGACGGCAAGCTGATCGGTGACGAAGAAGAGATCGGCATGGTCGAGCGCCGCAAGCTCGCTTATGTCGGCCACGTCGCTGTCTCGATCCTGCTGGACCGCGAGCACAAGCTTCTCGATGAGCCTGATCTGGTAACGTTCGGTTTGCCGGAAGAAGATGGTCAGGGCGAATTGATGGAAGATATCCTCCTCGACGCAGCAGTCGAGGCTGTCGAGAGCATTCCGCGTGTCCGCCGCAAGGACGTCGAGCTGGTGCGTGAATCCGCGCGTCGCGCTGTGCGTGCTGCGGCAAATCAGACGTGGGGCAAAAAGCCGGTGGTGACCGTATTCGTGAATAGGATACGCTGACCCATCACTCGACAGGAATAGCAGCAAGGGAGGTGCTGATGCTCGAACGTTTGAACCATGTCGCGATTGCCGTTCCGGATATCGAGGCTGCGTCCGCGCTTTATCGTGGCAAACTGGCTGCAAATGTCGGTGCGCCGCAGGCCTTGCCGGAACACGGCGTGACCGTGGTTTTCATCGACGTCGGCAATACGAAGATCGAGCTGCTGGAGCCGTTGGGCGAGGGATCGCCCATCGCGGCCTTCCTTGAAAAGAACCCTTCCGGCGGCGTGCACCATCTCTGCTATGAGGTGGAAGATATCATTGCCGCGCGGGATAAGCTCAAGGCTGAAGGCGCGCGTATCCTTGGTGATGGAGAGCCGAAGACCGGCGCGCATGGCAAGCCCGTCCTTTTTCTGCACCCAAAGGACTTTAACGGTACGCTGATCGAGCTGGAGGAGGTGTAATCATGTCCATTATGTCCGGCATAGCGATCTATTTCATTATCTGGTGGACGGCGCTTTTCGCGCTGCTGCCGGTCGGTCTGCGAACGCAGGCTGAGGAAAACAATGTCACGCTAGGCACTGTGGCCAGCGCTCCGGCAACACCGCGCATCGGTCGCGCATTTCTGCGCACCACGGTCGTCGCCACACTCATCTTCGCCGTCTATTATTATGTGACGCAGGTCAGCGGTTTCGGTCTCGATGACATTCCGCATTTCTTCCCCGATCTGACGTAATCGCATTCGCGAAATCGGACGAGAATTTCATGGCTGCCTATAAATTAGGCAGCCTTTCTTTTATGCAGGATGAGACCGGCGTGCAGGCTTGGCTTGAATCAAAAACTTATGATCTTAGCGTAACTTACTGAATTATATGGTGCTAAAGGAGTTTCGAGCCTTGCACGGCGTTCCGTTTGGCATTGGCGGATACGCCAAGAATAAAACTACTTTTACTTTGGCAATAGATTGTAAATAGTCGTGCGCAAAAGCAGTTCGATAAATCCCACAAATTCAATGGGTTATTGCGCGGCTTTTTTTGAAAGTGGCGGTGAGGGCTGAGGTCCATGCAAATGCAAAAAAAAAGCAAGGCTTTCGCCTTGCTAATAAAATACGCGTTCGATCCGTTTCCATGTTACTGGCGGCTGCGTAGCTCGCGCCTGGATCCATCCTCCCAAGACTTTGACCGCGTGAAAACAACGGTTTTATTCCGTTGTTGCTCTTATGATGAAAAAAATAGCGAACTGCACAGCTTTTGTCACCAAAAATCTTCTTCAACGTCATAATTCTTTCGTGAAATTTTCCAAAAGCTGATGATATATCTGTAATATATTGAAATTGAATGTGAATTCGGAGGCGGTCTTTTGCACCCTTGGGCCATTTACCTGCCTCTCATGCCTGTGGATGGTGAAAACCGCTCCGCGCAAAGCTTTTTCAAGCGGGTTTTCAACACAAGCATAACCCGATAAGAAACCTGCAAATATGCTTAATTTTTGCCTGATTCTTAAAGCAAGCAGGCATTCTCTCTGGATCGGTGGTTACGATGCGTTTGTCGCGGTATTTTTTGCCCATTCTGAAGGAAAATCCTAAAGAGGCGGAAATCGTCTCTCATAGGCTGATGCTGCGTTCGGGCATGATCCGTCAGCAGTCGGCCGGCATCTATTCCTGGCTCCCGATTGGCTTGAAGGTGCTCAACAAGGTCTGCGACATCATCCGTGAAGAGCAGAACCGCGCTGGCGCCAACGAAATCCTGATGCCGACGATCCAGTCCGCCGATCTTTGGCGCGAAAGCGGGCGTTACGATGCCTATGGCAAGGAAATGCTGCGCATTCAGGACCGTCAGGAGCGTGAAATGCTCTTCGGCCCGACCAATGAAGAAATGGTCACGGATATTTTCCGTTCCTATGTGCGCTCCTACAAGGATCTGCCGCTCAATCTTTATCACATCCAGTGGAAGTTCCGCGACGAAGTCCGCCCGCGTTTCGGCGTGATGCGTTCGCGCGAGTTTCTGATGAAGGACGCCTATTCGTTCGACCTCGATTATGAGGGCGCGAAGATGGCCTATTACCGCATGTTCGTCTCTTACCTGCGCACGTTTGCTCGCGTCGGTCTGCAAGCTATCCCGATGCGTGCCGATACCGGCCCTATCGGTGGTGATCTGTCCCACGAATTCATCATTCTGGCCGAAACCGGCGAAAGCCAGGTCTATTGCGACAAGGCTTATCTCGATCTGGCCGTGCCGGGCGCGGATACGGATTTCCGCAACGATGCGCAGCTCACCGATATCGTCAATCGCTGGACAACGCCTTATGCGGCAACCGACGAAATGCATGACGAGGCCGACTGGGCCAAGGTCAAGGCTGACGATCAGGTTTCGGCGCGTGGCATCGAAGTTGGTCACATCTTCCATTTCGGCACGAAATATTCCGAGCCGATGGGCGCGAAAGTGCAGGGCCCGGATGGCAAGGAACATCTGGTGTCGATGGGTTCCTACGGCATCGGCCCGTCGCGCCTCGTGGCTGCCGCTATCGAAGCATTTCACGACGATGCAGGCATCATCTGGCCGAAGGCCATTGCACCGTTTGGCGCAGGCATCGTGAACATGAAGCCGGGCGATGAAGGTTGCGACGCTGTGAGCGAAAAGCTCTACGAAGCTCTGACCAATGCCGGTGTCGATCCGCTTCTGGACGATACGGATGACCGTCCGGGCGCCAAGTTCGCCACCATGGACCTGATCGGCCTGCCGACGCAGGTGATCGTCGGTCCGCGCGGCGTTGCTGCTGGCGAGGTTGAAGTCAAGGATCGCAAGACCGGCGAGCGCCAGAACCTGACGGTGGAAGCCGCCATCAACATGCTGACGGCTGAAGCATGAGCGGCGCGGCGGCAGCAAAGTCCGAAGGGCAGGCCAAGGCAGCGGTAAAGCCGCCGAAGTCTGGCCCATTCTCGGCCTTCGAACGGATGATCGCGTGGCGATATCTGCGTGCGCGCCGCCGTGAGACATTCATTTCGGTTATTGCCGGGTTTTCTTTCACCGGCATCATGCTTGGCGTGGCGACGCTCATTATCGTTATGGCGGTGATGAATGGTTTCCGTGCCGAGCTTCTGTCGCGTATTCTTGGCATTAACGGCCATCTGATCATGCAGCCGATTGATCGTCCGCTGGATGATTATGCTGATCTGATCAAGCGTATCGACGGCATTTCCGGCATCAAATTCGCCATTCCCGTTGTGGAAGGGCAGGCTCTGGTGCAGGGCACTATCGGCGCGGGCAATGGTGCATTGGTTCGAGGCCTTCGTGAAGAAGACCTTGAAAAGCTGAAGCTCGTGTCTGGCAATATTCGTCAGGGTACGCTGCAGGGCTTCGACCAAAGCGGTGGTGTGGCCATTGGTACGCGCATGGCCGAAAATCTTGGTCTTTCGGTCGGGGACACGCTGCGGGTGATTTCTCCTGATGGCGACGTAACGCCGTTTGGCGTCAATCCGCGTGTGAAAGCCTATCCGATTGTCGCGATCTTCGAGATCGGCATGTCGGAATACGATAATTCCATCGTGATGATGCCGCTTTCGGAGGCGCAGCTTTTCTTCAATCAGGAAGGCAAGGTGCAGTCTCTGGAAATCTTTGTCGATAATCCCGACAAGGTGGATGCGATGCGCGCACCGGTAGAAGAGGCGGCAGGTCGTCAGTTGACACTTGTTGACTGGCGTCAGCGCAACCAGACCTTCTTCTCGGCGCTGGAAGTCGAGCGCAATGTCATGTTCATGATCCTGACGCTGATCGTGCTTGTTGCTGCGCTTAATATCATTTCCGGTCTCATCATGCTGGTGAAGGACAAGGGGCATGACATCGCCATTCTGCGCACCATGGGCGCGACACGCGGCGCGGTGATGCGCATATTCCTGATGACGGGCGCCGCCATCGGCGTGACCGGCACGGTCGCCGGTGTGGTGCTCGGCGTCGTTGTATGCCTGAATGTCGAGCGGCTGCGTGAGTTCTTCTCGTGGCTTTCGGGCACGACGCTGTTCAATCCGGAACTCTATTTCCTGAGCCAGTTGCCAGCCAAGATGGACCCGGGCGAGACAATTTCCGTCATCGTCATGGCACTGGTTCTTTCCTTTATCGCCACCATTTTCCCGGCCTGGCGCGCTGCCAAGCTCGATCCGGTCGAAGCATTGAGGTACGAATAATGGCGGCTGAAATTATTCTGCGGCTGGAGAAGGTCAGTCGCGCTTATAAGGAAGTCGACCGCGAGCTGGTCATTCTGAAGGACGCTGATTTCACGCTGCGTCGCGGCGAGATGGTGGCACTTGTTGCACCATCCGGCGCAGGCAAGTCCACTCTGTTGCATACAGCGGGCCTTCTGGAGCGTCCTGACCATGGCGATGTCTTTCTCGACGGTCGCTCCTGCAGCGCTCTCTCGGACGACGACCGCACGGCGGTGCGCCGCAACGATATCGGCTTCGTCTATCAGTTCCACCATCTGCTGCCAGAGTTTTCCGCGCTGGAAAATGTGATGATGCCGCAGATGATCCGTGGCCTGACCAAGAAGTCTTCGGCGGAACGTGCGCAGCAATTGCTCGAATATATGAAGATCGGCAAGCGTGCTTCGCACCGTCCTGCCGAGCTCTCCGGTGGTGAACAGCAGCGTGTCGCCATTGCGCGCGCCGTTGCCAATGCGCCGCTTGTTCTGCTGGCCGACGAGCCGACGGGCAATCTCGACCCGACGACCTCGTCCTATGTGTTTGGCGCGCTGGAAGCCCTTGTGCGCCAGTCCGGCCTGGCGGCGCTGATCGCCACGCATAATCACGAGCTGGCCCGCCGCATGGACCGCCGTGTGACTTTGCAAGACGGCAAGGTCGTCGATCTGTAAAAGGCGCCGACCAAGGCGCCGTTATCTTCTCCATTGCTAAGCCATTGAAACCGCAGGCGCGTGATACCGCCTGCGGTTGCGCGTTTATTATTCGTAAACCCTAAAGTAACTGGCGACTCGAACAGGGTGTTGACTTTGGAACAAAAATAGAACAAAAAATAAACATACGTGAACACAGAGGAGTTTTCCACATGACCGATCTCGTCCACGACGTTTTGTCATTCGTCTCCGTCAGCCTGTTTATTGCAACCTTCGCCATCTGGGTCAGCGCGATCTGAAGTGACTGAAGCATATCTCCGCAAGCCGGGATCCGGTTATGGGCACAGATATGCGCAACAAAGCTTAGAGCGCGTTCGCTGAATTTCGCCGTAGAAACGGGTCGAATGGAATGCGCTTTTGAGGGTTCTCCTGTGTACCCTTTCGATACCGGCGGCCGTCTCTCTGGACATCGCCGGGACATTCCCTGAAACTGAAAGCTCAAGGCGACAGAGTCGCTGGCGACCAGTCGCATTTCAGTAGGCGGTCCCATGAAACGGGTGTATGTCCACCCGCACGGTTCGGTTTGATCGGGGTAAATGGAATGAGTGATGCAGCAGCAGACAATGCAGCCGGTGGAAGCGTTTCCACGCCGCGTTTTGTGCACCTGCGCGTTCACTCGGCCTATTCCTTGCTTGAGGGCGCATTGCCGCTTGGCAAGGTTATCAAACAGGCGATTGCCGACCAGGCGCCGGCCATCGCGGTAACTGACACCAACAATCTTTTTGGTGCACTGGAATTTGCGCAGAAGGCATCGAAAGATGGTGTGCAGCCGATTATTGGCTGTCAGGTCGATGTTGCCTTCGGCGATCACAATGACAATGGGCGCAGCGTCAATCGCAGGCTCGCGCTTGATCTGGCTCCTCTCGTCCTGCTCGCCTCGACGGAAGAGGGCTACGCAAATATCGTGCGGCTGGTCAGCCGCTCGTTTCTGGACACGCCTGCGGGCGATCCGGTCCACATAGATGCGAGCTGGCTGCCAGCCCTTGCCAAGGACGTCATTGTTCTGTCGGGTGGGCCGCTTGGGCCGATCGGTCGCTCCTTTGCGGCAGACCGGCCAGACAGGGCGCAATCGCGTCTCGCGTTCCTGCATGAAACATTTGGCAATCGGCTTTATGTCGAATTGCAGCGTTATGCGGGCTATGACCGCGCTCTGGAAGCAAAGACCGTTGCGCTTGCCTATGAGATGGAATTGCCTCTGGTGGCCACCAATGAGGCATTCTTCCTCAAGGCGGAGGATTACGAAGCCCACGATGCGCTTCTGGCCATTGCGGAAGGACAGATCCTCTCCAATGATGATCGCCGCCGCCTGACGCCGGATCATTATCTGAAAAGCCGTGCCGAGATGGCGGCGCTGTTTGCCGATTTGCCCGAGGCGTTGGACAATACGGTCGAGATCGCCGAGCGTTGCAGCTGGTACACGCAAACCCGCGCTCCGATCCTGCCGCGCTTTACCGGAGAATCCGACGATCCGGAAGCCGCTGTGGCCGAGGAAGCTGGGGAACTGGCACGACAGGCCCGCGAGGGCTTGCAGATGCGGATTGAAAGCGTAGGGCTCGCAGAAGGCTATACGGCGGAACAATATGCCGAACGTCTCGAATATGAGATCGGCATCATCACCCGCATGAAGTTCCCGGGCTACTTCCTGATCGTTGCCGACTTTATCAAATGGGCCAAGGCTCATGGCATTCCGGTCGGGCCGGGCCGTGGTTCGGGTGCGGGCTCGCTCGTCGCTTATGCGCTGACGATTACGGACGTCGATCCGTTGCGTTTCTCGCTGCTGTTCGAGCGCTTCCTCAATCCAGACCGCGTTTCGATGCCCGACTTCGATATCGACTTCTGTCAGGATCGCCGTGAAGAGGTAATCCGCTATGTGCAGGAGAAATACGGGCGCGATCAGGTAGCGCAGATCATCACCTTCGGTACGCTTCAGGCGCGCGCCGTGCTGCGTGACGTCGGTCGCGTGCTCGAAATGCCCTACGGTCAGGTGGACCGGCTCTGCAAGCTCGTGCCGCAGAACCCGGCCAATCCGGTGTCGCTGGCGCAGGCCATCGAAACCGAACCGAAGATCACGGAAGAGCGAGAGAAGGAGCCGGTCGTCGGGCGGCTGCTCGATATGGCGCTCAAGCTCGAAGGTCTCTACCGCCACGCTTCGACCCACGCCGCCGGTATCGTGATTGGCGACCGTCCGCTGTCGGAACTGGTGCCGATGTATCGCGATCCGCGTTCCGACATGCCAGTCACCCAGTTCAACATGAAATGGGTGGAGCAGGCCGGGCTGGTCAAGTTCGACTTTCTTGGCCTGAAGACGCTCACGGTTCTGGAAACAGCGGTCAAACTCGTCGCGCGCAAGGGGATCGAGATCGATCTGACCCGGTTGCCGTTTGACGATGCGCTGACCTATGAGATGCTGTCGCGCGGTGAAACTGTCGGCGTGTTCCAGGTTGAAAGTGCGGGCATGCGTAAGGCGCTGCTCGGCATGCGCCCGGACCGGATCGAGGACATTATTGCGCTCGTCGCGCTCTATCGTCCGGGTCCGATGGAGAACATCCCGACCTATAATGCGCGTAAGAATGGTGAAGAGGAAATCGCTTCCATTCACCCGAAGATCGACCACCTGATCAAGGAAACGCAAGGCGTTATCGTTTATCAGGAACAGGTGATGCAGATCGCGCAGGTGCTGTCGGGTTATTCGCTCGGTGAAGCTGACCTTCTGCGCCGCGCCATGGGTAAGAAGATTCGCGAGGAAATGGACAAGCAGCGCGTCCGTTTCGTCACCGGCGCTATCGATGGCGGTGTCGACAAGGCGCAGGCGAATATGATCTTCGATCTGCTCGCCAAGTTTGCCGATTACGGCTTCAACAAGTCGCATGCGGCGGCCTATGCCATTGTCTCCTACCAGACCGCCTATATGAAGGCGCATTACCCGGTTGAGTTTCTCGCCGCGTCGATGACCTACGATATGTCGAACACCGACAAGCTCAACGATTTCCGTCGTGAAGCGAATCGTCTGGGCATTGAGGTTGTGCCGCCATCGGTCATGACATCGTTCCGTCCGTTTGAAGTCGGCGAGAAGCAGATTTTCTATTCGCTGGCTGCCATCAAGGGCGTCGGTGAGGCCGCCGTCGATCATATCGTGGATGTGCGCGCTCAGAAGCCGTTTGAAAGCCTTGAGGATTTCTGTGAGCGGATCGATCCGAGGATCGTCAATCGCCGCGTGCTGGAAAGCCTGATCAATGCGGGCGCGATGGATTGCTTCAAGCGCGAACGCCCGGCAATGAGCGCGGGCATGGACCGCATCATGGGCTTTGCCCAGCGCACGCAGGAAAATGCGGCCAGCGGCCAGTCCGATATTTTCGGCCTGTCTGGCGCGCCGAAGGAACAGCTCATTCTGCCGCAGGCAGCGCCGTGGCTGCCGTCGGAAATGCTGCATCGCGAATTTCAGGCGGTTGGCTTCTATCTGTCGGCGCATCCGCTGGATGAGTATCGCACCGTTCTTGATCGCATGCGTGTGCAAAGCTGGGCCGATTTCTCGGCTGCGGTGAAGCGCGGCGCCAATGCCGGGCGTCTGGCAGGCACAGTGACGGCACGTCAGGAGCGCAAGACCCGTACCGGCAACAAGATGGGCATTGTGCAATTGTCGGATGCCAGCGGCCAGTTTGAAGCTGTGCTGTTCTCGGAAGGGCTCGCGCAATATCGCGATCTTCTGGAAAGTGGCAAATCGGTGGTGATCACGGTGCAGGCTGAAGACCGCCCGGAAGGCATCGGTTTGCGCATACAGACCGTGCAATCGCTTGAAGACGAGGCCTGCCGTATGCAGAAGGCCATGCGGCTTTATCTGCGCTCTGCGGAAGCGGTTCGCCACATCGCGCCACATTTCAACACGCGTGGCGATGGACAGGTCAGCCTCATCGTCATCAAGGATAATGGGCAGCGCGAAGTTGAAATCGAATTGCCGCACCGCTATCGCGTCAGTCCGCAGATTGCGAGCGCGATGAAAGCTATTCAGGGCGTCGTTGACGTGGAACTGGTTTAGAGCATTTCCAGCAAAAGTGTGAAGCGCCTACGCGAGGAAATCAGTCCACTGGACTGATTTCTGATCCCGCTTCGATGCGCAGGATAATGTGTTTTAAAGAGCCCGGTCGTGAGACCGGGCTTTTCTTTATGCCACGGATGGCACGCCTAGCGCTTTGCGCACTTCCGGTGCAACCTTGGTGCCAAACAGCTCAATCGATTTCATCGTATATTTATGCGGCAGATTGCCGAGTGCTGTCTGGAAAAGAAAGCGGTCGTGCTTGAAGTAGCTGTGCTGGGTCAGGATCTTGTCGATGACCTGCTGCGGACTGCCCACCAGAAGCGATCCACGCGGCTCACGCATGGCATCGAATTGCTCTCGCGTGGTCGGCGGCCAGCCGCGTTCGCGGCCAAGTTTTGCCATGACATGCGAATAAGACGGATAAAACTCATCCGCCGCTTGTTGTGCATTTTCAGCGACATAGCCGTGCGAGTTGATTCCAACTTTGAGCTTTTCCGGCGCATGACCGGCTTTTGCGCCAGCTTCGCGATAGAAATCGGTCAGTTGTGCAAACCGCTCCGGATAACCACCGATGATGGCAAGCGCCAATGGTAGTCCGAGAAGGGCGGCGCGACCGATCGAAGCTGGCGTGCCGCCGACAGCAAGCCATATGGGGAGTGTTTGCTGGACAGCACGAGGATAGACGCCCCGCCCGTCGATGGCCGCACGCGTTGTCCCGGTCCAGCTCACGCGTTCATTGTCGCGAATGGTCAGAAGCAGATCGAGCTTCTCGGCAAAAAGCGTGTCGTAATCGTCGAGATTGTACCCGAAGAGCGGGAAGGATTCGATGAAGGAGCCGCGTCCGGCCATGATTTCGGCGCGCCCATTCGAGATCAGGTCGAGCGTTGAAAACTGCTGATAAACACGCACGGGATCATCGGAGGAGAGAACAGTGACTGCGCTCGTCAGCCGGATGTTTTTTGTCCGCGAGGCTGCGGCGGCCAGAACAACTGCGGGTGCGGATACGGAATAGTCGGGCCGATGGTGTTCGCCAAGGCCGAAAACATCAAGCCCCACCTGATCGGCCAGCTCAATCTCCTCGATCAGATTGCTGATACGCTGTTGCGGCGAGATGGGCCTGCCGGTTTCCAGGTCTGGGCCAAGATCGCCAAAGGTATAGATTCCCAGTTCCATGAGGTTTCCGCCTGTTGTTCTTAATCAATAAAGCCGGATGGCTTTTGCCACCCGGCTTCGATGCGAATGCAGTTCTCGATCTGCTTCGATAGGATCGAAACACGATCAAGATGCTACAATCAATAGGCTGCCGTGAATCGCTTGCCGATATGCTTGCCCTGTTCGGCCTCATCCACAATGGCGACGGCCAGATCGGCGACCGAAATAGCACTTTCGCCCTTATCGTTGAAAACCGGCTCGTCGCCGCCAAGACGATATTGACCTGTGCGTTCACCGGGCTGGAGCATGATTGCGGGGGATACGAAGGTCCAGTCTAGGCCGTCTTCCTTGCGCAGTTCGTTCAGGGCTTCACGAGCGCCGAGCGCGCCTTCTTTCCATTCTGCGGGGAATTCAGCGGAATCGACAAGCTGCTGGCCGTTGATCGAAAGGCTGCCCGCGCCGCCAACAGCGATCAGGCGCTTGACGCCTGCCTTCTTGGCAGCCTCATTGATCGAGCGACTGCCCTTGATGTGGTTCTCACGAATATTCGTGTCGCCCCAGCCCGGATTGAAAGCGGAAATGATGATGTCCTGTCCGGAAAGCTGCTTGGCCAACGCGTCCGTGTCGTACACGTCCGTCTTGACGGCGGTCACATTAGCAAGCTGTTCAAGCTTTTCCGGGTGGCGAACCAGCGCTGTAACATGATGACCGCGCGATGCGGCTTCTTTTAGGATTGCCGCGCCAACAAAACCCGTCGCGCCGATGAGTGCGATTTTAGCCATTCCAATTCCTTCCTTACGCTTTAATAGCGTTGCGGTTTAAGGTATGTTTCATAAGCAGGTTATTTCTGGTAACTACATATGTCAGGCTTGAAGGCTTGTGAAGAACGCACTTCTACATGGGTAAGAAACATGGAAGTAACCGCCCAAAAGGCAAGGTGATCAGCGTTGGCGCAAGGCGAGGTATGGGGAAGATTGCCAGCTCGGGCGCCGACCAAAAGCCTGATCGTTGCAACCGGGAGGTAATACCGAAGCATCCGGTTTGATCCGATGAAGCGAGTATGTGATAAGAATGACCATGACGATACCAACACGACCAGACGCCAAGACGCCGCTATTGTCTTCAACGCCGGCCTTTGAGACGGACGGCAAGGGGTCTTGCCCGATCCGTGACGTGCTTGACCGTGTCGGCGACACATGGAGCATTCTGGTTGTATTCAGTTTGCAAAGCGGCTCTATGCGTTTCAATGCCTTACGGCGTGAAATTGAAGGAATCTCGCAGCGTATGCTGACAGTTACGCTGCGCTCGCTCGAGCGCGACGGGCTGGTGTCGCGGCATGTGCGCCCGACATCACCGCCGGAGGTTGAATATTCGCTGACAGAGCTTGGCCATTCACTGGCGGGACCTATCGACAGTCTGGGTCAATGGGCGGTTGCAAACCGGACGGCGTTGCGCAGCGCTCGCTCCCGTTTCGATAGCGAACAGGAATAGCAGGCTGGAACTGATTCCTGTCCGGCACGTTGGCCTTGGGGCGGCGTAACAGGAGACGATTCCATGCCTGCAAAATCTCAAGCCCAACAGAAAGCTGCCGGTGCCGCGCTTGCGGCCAAGCGCGGCGAGATCAAGCTCAGTGAGCTTTTCGGTGCATCGAAGGAAATGTATGAATCGATGACCGAGAAGGAACTGGAGGAATTTGCGGAGACCAAGCGCAAAGGACTGCCTGAGCATGCCGACGACAAAAAGGCCTCCTGATTTGTAATCAAGGGGCCTCTTCGGTCTGGCAGTCGCGGGTGGGTTTACTCGGCGGCTTTGGTTTGAACCAGCTCGATGGCGGTCAGCTTGCCATTGGTGATGCCGCAACGCAGGTTGACGCCATCCCACTTATAGCCTGTGCTCTTGATGCGCGCTTCGCCCAGCACGGAGATCACGGCTGATACCTTGCGCGGGTCCTTGGTGCTGAACTTCGACGAAGTATCATTGGTCGTTGCCGATGAAATATCATCCTTGGTAAAGCCCAGACGATCATATTTCTTGTCCTTCTTCACCAGATCATAGCCGCTGGCCACGCAATCGGCGACCTGCGGCGAGGCGTGCTGGTCCTTGACCAAAGTCTGGTAATTTCCGGTAAAATCTTTCGAGCGTTTCGGAACGGCGTCCGCGTGGGCGGCGCTCGCAAAGCCGATTGCGCAAATGGTGGAAAGTATAATTTTAGTCAATTGCATGCCCCACATCCTTTTCGGAAACCGTGCAAAATAAGCAACAAGAGCGCTTCCAACGATTCTATCTCAAGCGGAACCGTTCTGGAATCGATAATACCGCATCAAATTAGAAACCGGATTTGGATTTTTTTATGAATTCCGGGCGGTTAGAGTAAAACTCTCGTGACCACCTTACTGGCATATGCGTGCTGTGCAGGTTTTGCCATGACACCCCTGATCAAGATGCATATTGGTGCGATGCGCCGCATCGCCATCGGGGCCGATAACAGTCATGAATAGCTTGCAGCTTGCGCCATGCACGGCGCGCCAAAAGGCCTTTTCCTTGTCGGCTCCGTTCCAGCCGCTTTCCAGCTCCGTCTTGCTGCCGTCAGAGAACGTGAACGACATGATGTCGAGCGCATTGCCAAATGCATGTTCGGAGACGCGGCCTGTCGATGCGCCGTTCACCTTGCGGCATTGATAATCAGAGCCGGTGCCGATTTGCGTAATCTTGACGTCCTTGCCGTAAATATCGTGGGCAGCACTTTTCACGTCGTTGCTCCACTGGGCCAGTGTCACCGCCATGGCGCAGTTCGTCGTGACGGGGTTTGCGAGCTTGAGCGGTTCGTCCTTGCCGATTGCCGTCAGTGATAGCGGCGAATGAACGCCGCATTGCGCGCCATCTTCGATGGGCGACAGGAGCTTGCCTTCGACGTCGCCGGAAATGAGCGCAGGGCAGGCGACCTGATAGACACGCTCGTCAGGGGCGGGTTTCGCAGGTTCCGGCTGTTTCGGCTCGGCATGTTCCGGCGGGGTTGGCTTTTCAGGTGGTACGATGACAGCAGGCTGGGCCTCGTTTTTCGGTTCGGGTTTCTCATCCGGCTTGGTTTCCGGTGCCGGTGCCGGGGCTGGCGTCGGCACTGGCGCTGCCTCCGGGACCGGTTCCGGTCTGGGAGCAGGTGTCGGAACGGGAACAACCACAGGCAATGCGGACTGGGATATTGGCCTTTCCGGCGTTTTCTGTTCCTGTCGGGGGGCAGGCTGCTTGCTTTGCCGCTTCTTTTGCGGCTTCGCCGACGGGCGCTTGCGCTGCTGCTTTGCCTTTTGCGCGTCGCGTTTCAGGATTTTTTCGATGAATGTCTGCGCGTGGGCGGGCTGAGGGTAAAGGATCGCCGCTCCAGCCGGAGCGAGTAAACTGAGGGTGAGAATTGCGGTAATCGAATCTTTGCGGGATAGGAAACGGGGCAGGACCAGCAACACCGATGTACACCTCATATTCTACAGCCCCGACTGCATAATGCGGTAAATAGAGGCCACGTTCCTTCACGCTTGATGGCAATATGTTGCAAAGGACGGTAAAAAACGCTTTAAACGCCCGGTTATCAGGGCTTTGGCAAGCGTTCGAACTTGACAAGATGACATGCACATGACTAAAAGCCCGCCATCGCTGGCGCTTTAACGCGCTGGCGTTTCATTTGACGTGTCCCGTGGATGGAGATCGCTGCTGCGCGCTTCATCCTGTCAGTCCTCGAAAACGGAGGGCAGAGGAGGGCGCGTTTCCTGTCTGCGCCGTATGGCGCACTAACTTTTTGAAGGAAATGCGATGAGCAAGCGCGAATCCGCAAAGTATAAGATTGACCGCCGTCTTGGCGAAAACATCTGGGGCCGTCCGAAGTCCCCGGTTAACCGTCGTGAATATGGCCCGGGCCAGCACGGCCAGCGCCGCAAGGGCAAGCTCTCGGACTTCGGTGTGCAGCTGCGCGCCAAGCAGAAGCTCAAGGGTTTCTACGGCGATATCTCGGAAAAGCAGTTCCGCAAGACCTATGACGAAGCCGCTCGCCGCAAGGGCGACACGGGTGAAAACCTGATCGGTCTTCTCGAATCGCGTCTGGACGCTGTTGTGTACCGCGCAAAGTTCGTTCCGACGATCTTCGCTGCACGCCAGTTCATCAACCACGGTCACGTGAACGTGAATGGCCGTCGCGTCAACATCCAGTCCTTCCGCCTGAAGGCCGGTGACGTTATTGAAGTTCGTGAAAAGTCGAAGCAGCTGGTTGTTGTTCTCGAAGCTGTTCAGCTCGCAGAACGCGATGTACCTGACTACATCGAAGCAGATCACAACAAGATGGTTGCGACCTACGCCCGCGTTCCGACCCTGACGGATGTGCCTTACGCCGTCCAGATGGAACCGAACCTCGTCGTCGAATTCTATTCGCGTTAATCTGGTCGCCTTCGGGCACCACTTATCGCAAAGAAATGGCCGCCCATGGTTTCCCCATGGGCGGCTTTTCTGTATGTAAAGCGCAGTACGAGACAGCATCCGAGAAGAACCATGAACGCTTTCGATCTGAACATTGCGCCCGATAATTCGCCCGGTATATCGGAAGACGCCAGCGGAGACGGTTGCCATGCGCTGTTTCGCGAAGTGCCCACTTCGGTTGAATTCAACAAGCTGCGCAAGCGCCTTCTGCGTCTGACGCGTCAGGCTATCGAAGATTTCGGGATGGTGAAGCCGGGCGAGCGCTGGATGATCTGTCTGTCCGGCGGCAAGGATTCCTATGGCCTGCTGGCGCTGCTGCTCGACCTCAAATGGCGCGGCCTGCTGCCGGTGGAACTGCTGGCCGTCAATCTGGATCAGGGGCAACCGAATTTTCCAAAGCACATTCTGCCCGATTTCCTGAATCGCTATGGCATCGAGCATCGCATCGAATATCAGGACACCTATTCGATCGTGACGGAAAAGCTGCCAGAGACGAGCACCTATTGCTCGCTCTGTTCGCGCCTGCGTCGCGGCAACCTCTATCGTATTGCGCGTGAGGAAGGCTGCTCGGCCATTGTTCTCGGCCATCATCGCGAGGATATCCTCGAGACCTTCTTCATGAACCTGTTCCATGGCGGACGTCTCGCCGCGATGCCGCCGAAGCTTCTGAACGACGAAGGCGACCTGATGGTTTTCCGCCCGCTGGCCTATGCCGCGGAAGACGACCTTGAGAAGTTTGCGACGGCCATGCAGTTTCCGATCATTCCATGCGACCTGTGCGGCAGCCAGGAAGGGCTCCAGCGCAATGCCATGAAGGCCATGCTGACGGATATTGAAAAGCGCATGCCGGGCCGTAAGGACACGATGATCCGCGCTATGACCAATGTGCGTCCGAGCCACTTGCTGGACCGCAAGCTGTTCGATTTCGCAGGCCTGATGGCTGGCCCGCATGAGGAGAAGAGTGAGGGGAATGACAGTGCGCTTTGATGAAAGCCAGATCGACTGGCTTGCCGATCTTTTGGCAGAAGCCGCCCAACAGGAAATCATGCCACGTTTCCGCAAGCTTGATGCGGACGATATCCGACAGAAAACATCGCCAGCCGATCTGGTAACGGAAGCTGATGTCAATGCAGAGCGCTTTATCACCGCGAAGCTCAAAGAGCGTTATCCCGATGCTATGATCGTGGGTGAGGAAGCTTGTTCCGATAACCCAGCCTTGCTCGATGGACTCGGCGATGCCGATTTTGCTTTCACCATCGATCCGGTGGACGGCACATTCAATTTCGCATCCGGTGTGCCGCTTTTTGGTGTGATGCTGGCCGTTGTGTCGAAAGGCGAGACCGTAGCGGGTATCATTCACGATCCGGTTGGCAATGACTGGATCATGGCCGCAAAGGGTAGCGGTAGCTATGTTCGCCATGCTAGCGGCAGCACGCGCAACGTGCGCGTTGCCGAACCTGCTGGTATCAACCAGATGACAGGCTCGATTTCATGGCAATATACGGCGGAGCCGATGCGTTCCCGTCTGGCGCGCAATCACACGAAATTTCTGTCGCAGATCGGTTACCGCTGCGCAGCGCATGAATATCGCATTCTCGCGACAGGCGGTGCGCATTTCGCCGTCTACAACAAGCTCATGCCGTGGGATCATTTGCCCGGCGCGCTGATCCATCAGGAAGCGGGTGGCCATCTCGCTCGCTGGGATGGCAGCGATTATCATCCGTCGCATATCGGCGGAGGCATATTGGCCGCACCGAGCAAGGAAAGTTGGCAAGCCATTCAGGCCGCGCTCTGGGAAGAATGAGAACTAAAAAGCCCGCCAATTGGCGGGCTTTTCGTTTGGGCCTTATCCGACGACATGTTCGGCAGGCGGGTTTTGCACCCGGAACAGTTTGCCGCGTTCGGCGATCAGCACGCAGATCAGTGCAACGAAACCAAGCACGCCGTAACCCATCGCGACAGGCGTCGTAGTGCCATCAAAGGCCTGACCGATGATCGCCCCCAGCGCAGCACCGATGACCGTCTGGGCAAAGCCCAGCACAGACGAGGCCGTGCCTGCCACTTCGCCAAGCGGCTCCATGGCGAGTGCATTGAAATTGGCGGTCACGAGGCTGAACGAGAACATGATGGTCATGTAGATCGCCATCAGCAACGGGAATGGCACAGGATCGACCAGCACAATCGACAGTACCATCCAGAGCAGGCTGAAGCTGGTGAAGACCAGCAGCATCGTCTGGGAAATGCGGCGCATACCGTAACGCCCGACCAGTCGGGAGTTGAGGAATGAAGCCAGTGCCAGCGTCATGGCAACCGCTGCGAAGGCCAGCGGAAACAAAGAACCAAGCTTGTAGATTTCCACGAAGATCTGCTGCGCCGAATTGATATAGCCAAACAGCGCGCCGAGGATGAACGATGTGCCAAGCATATAAAACAGCGCGACGCGGTTGGACAGCACGATGCCGAAGCCGCCAATCACGCTTTTGACGGTCAATGGACGGCGCTGTTCGGCCGGAAGCGTTTCAGGCAGCCGGATAAAGGCCCAGATGCCCACAATCAACGCCATGATAGCCATGGACAGGAAGATCAGGTGCCATTCGCCGAACAGCATGATCAGTTGTCCGGTCGCTGGTGCAATGACGGGCAGGATCATGAAGATCATCATCACCAGCGACATGACTTCCGCCATCTGGCGTCCGGCAAAGCGGTCACGAACCACCGAAACCGCAATAACGCGTGTTCCGGCGGCGCCAAGTCCCTGAAGTACGCGCAGGATGATGAGTGTGGTGAAATCCTTGACCATGGCGGCACCGAGTGCGGCCAGTACATAAATCACCAGCCCGCCGAACAGTGGCGCGCGACGGCCGAAACGGTCGCTGAGCGGTCCATAGAACAGCTGTGAGACACCAAAGCCGAGCAGATAGGCGGTGATCACGAATTGAACGTGGTTTTCCGACTGCACACCGAGGCTCGCGCCAATCTGCGGCAGGCCGGGCAGCATGATATCAACCGCCAGCGCATTGATGGCCATGATAGCTGCGATCAGTGCAATGAATTCGCCACGCCCGTGCATGGAAGTTTTTTGATCTGGCGAGGCGTGCTTTATGTCGATCGGCATGACTGACATTCCTTGGCATAATGACGCGCCGCGCCTGAAAAGGGCGGTGCGAACGTCGAAATCTCGAAAATGGGGCACCCGGCAGAAGCTGCCGTCGGAAAAAAACGAAAAGGCGCCGATGAACGGCGCCTTTATAAAAAGCTAAGACTAAAGCCGTATGACCGGCTATTAATCCTCAAGCAGCCTTGGTGGCAATACCTTTATCGGTAAAAAGTGCTTGTAGTTCGTTGGACTGGAACATTTCGCGCACAATATCGCAGCCGCCGACGAATTCACCCTTCACATAAAGCTGCGGGATGGTTGGCCAGCTGGAATATTCCTTGATGCCCTGACGAATCTCGTCGGAGGCGAGCACGTTCACGCCCTTATAGTCGACGCCGAGATAGTCGAGAATCTGAACGACCTGACCGGAAAAGCCGCACTGCGGAAAGCCGGGCGTGCCCTTCATGAAAAGCACGACGTCGTTGGTCTTCACTTCATTGTCGATGAAATCGTTAATGCCGGTCATCTCGTTTCCTTTCAGAGCGTGTGCCCAATGTCGTCAGAACATATGGGCATCATCACGCTTCAAACAAACTCGCCGGGTCGATTTCCGGCATAATTGGGAGGTCACTCCCAATATAATCATTTACATGCTCGTAACCACCCCGTTCGGGTGAAAGCAAGTCAAATACGCGCGAAGTGCAGGATTTAAGGGGGCAACATCTTGCCGCAGCAATTGTCGCCCGCTCAATAAAGCGCCTGCCTTATTCCGGTACGCTGGTCTGCAGGGCGAGCGCGTGAAGCACGCCGCCCATGTTGCCCTTCAGCGCGTCATAGACCATCTGATGCTGCTGCACGCGCGACTTGCCGCGGAAACTCTCCGCGACCACTTCGGCTGCATAATGATCCCCGTCTCCGGCAAGGTCGCGGATCGTCACCTTTGCGCCGGGAATCCCTTCGCGTATCAGTTTTTCGATCTCATGAGCGTCCATAGCCATGCAAAAACTCCCGCCGTTTCCAGCTTCTTATCGTTGTTATTCATCGAATCGTACCGCACCATCGTGGAACGTCAATGAGTATCTGTCTAATGTTTAAATGCCACACACGCGATCCATACAAGCAAAACGCCCGGACGAGATATTCATCCGGGCGTTGAAGTCGTGTTCGCTTTGCTACGATCAGTTATCGCTGACCGGTTCACCACTCATGAAGCCCGGGAACCATCCTTCGAAAGCCTGCGTCAGTTCTGCGACGCTCGCATCAACGGTATCACCAAACGTCAGACGGTCGCCGCCGACTTGACCCAGAATGCGGAACGGAACGCCTGCGCCCTCGGCATTAAGCGCAATGAGCTTGGCCATTTCCGGCGTTGCAGCAATCACATAGCGCGCCTGATCTTCACCGAACAGAACAGCGTGCGGCAGGCCGTCGCCAGCATTGAGGGTCGCACCCTTGCCGGACTTGATCGCCATTTCAGCGACAGCAATTGCCAGTCCGCCGTCGGACAGGTCATGGCAGGCCGTGACCTGACCGTTGCGAATTGCCGAACGGACGAACTCGCCGTTGCGCTTTTCCATCGAAAGATCGACGGTCGGGGCAGGGCCGTCTGCACGGTCGAACAGATCGCGCAGATAGATCGACTGGCCGAGATGCGAGCCGTCGCCGCCAAGCAGAACCAGCGTGTCGCCGTCCTGCATGCCGCCGATCTTGGCCGTCTGCGACCAATCCGGGATAAGGCCGACGCCAGCAATGGTAGGGGTCGGCAGAATGGCCTGACCATTGGTTTCGTTATAAAGCGAAACATTGCCCGAAACGATCGGGAAATCGAGGGCGCGGCAGGCTTCGCCAATACCTTCGATGGCCTTGACGAGCTGGCCCATGATTTCCGGCTTTTCAGGATTGCCGAAGTTCAGATTGTCGGTCGAAGCCAGCGGCTCTGCGCCGGTCGCCGTGATGTTACGCCAGCATTCGGCCACAGCTTGCTTACCGCCTTCGAATGGGTCCGCTTCGCAATAACGCGGCGTCACATCCGACGAGAAGGCAAGCGCCTTGGTGTCATGGCCCTCAACGCGGATCACACCGGCATCGCCGCCGGGAACCTGCAAAGAATTGCCCTGAATGAGCGTGTCATACTGTTCGTAGACCCAGCGACGCGACGAAAGATCCGGCGAGCCGATGAGCTTGAGGAGCGCTGCCGAATAGTCGTCCACCTGCGGCACATTGCTGGCTGGGAGCGGTGCGTGCTTGCCCGGTTCCATCCACGGACGATCATATTCCGGTGCCTGGTCGCCCAGATCCTTGATCGGCAGATTGGCGACTTCCACGCCCTGATGAATGACGCGAAAACGCAAATCGTCGGTGGTCTTGCCGACAATGGCGAAGTCGAGGCCCCACTTGCGGAAGATCGCCTGCGCTTCGGCTTCCTTTTCCGGCTTCAGAACCATGAGCATGCGCTCCTGGCTTTCCGAAAGCATCATTTCATAGGCCGTCATGTTCTCTTCGCGGACGGGAACATGATCGAGAATGAGTTCAATGCCGAGGTCGCCCTTGGCGCCCATTTCAACAGCCGAACAGGTGAGGCCAGCCGCACCCATGTCCTGAATGGCGATAACCGCGCCGGAGGCCATCAACTCAAGGCAGGCTTCGAGCAGGCATTTTTCAGTAAACGGATCGCCGACCTGAACGGTGGGGCGCTTTTCATCAATCGATTCGTCGAATTCAGCCGAAGCCATAGTCGCGCCGCCGACGCCGTCGCGGCCTGTCTTGGCACCCAGATAGACGACCGGCAGGCCGACGCCCTTGGCTTCCGACAGGAAGATGCCGTCATGCTTGGCAAGACCGGCAGCAAATGCATTGACGAGGATATTGCCGTTATAGCGCTTGTCGAAGTTCACTTCGCCGCCAACGGTCGGCACGCCGAAGGCATTGCCATAGCCGCCGACGCCGGAAACGACGCCCGATACCAGATGACGGGTTTTCGGATGGTCAGGCTCGCCGAAGCGCAGCGCGTTCATTGCCGCAACAGGACGCGCGCCCATGGTGAACACGTCGCGCAGAATGCCGCCAACGCCAGTTGCTGCACCCTGATAGGGCTCGATATAGGACGGGTGGTTGTGGCTCTCCATTTTGAAGACGACGCAATCGCCGTCACCAATGTCGACAACGCCTGCATTTTCGCCGGGGCCCTGAATAACGCGCGGACCTGTGGTCGGCAGCGTGCGAAGCCATTTCTTCGAGGACTTGTAAGAGCAATGCTCGTTCCACATGGCCGAGAAAATGCCGAGTTCGGTAAAGCTCGGCTCGCGTCCGATCAATTCGAGAATACGCTGATACTCGTCCGGCTTGAGGCCGTGGGATTCGATGAGTTCCGGCGTGATTTCGCGATTATTGGAATTGGAAATAGTCATGGGAATGGGCAACCCCGTCGCAGGCTGTGGCACCCGAAAACCTTCCGCCGAAGGCTGGGCATCTAAGGTTTCAAGGGGTCTCTTTAACCTAACTCTGTTGGAAGCGCGACAGGAAAATGCCGCTTTCCCGGCCTGATTCAGCATCTTGCCGCATCTAGGCTCCAACAGTCCTGTGACGGGCAGCGTTTATACGCTGCCCTCATAGCCCGCCTGCTCGTTTTCGAGCAGTTGCCGCAATGTCAGGAAACTGCTCTCAACGATGTTCCGGTCGATTGGGGAGGAGAAGGCGATGCGCACGCGATGATAAATCTGATCGACGCGACCGGCTTTGAACTCGTCTTCATCATCAATCAGAATGCCGCTTTCATAGGCTGCAGCCTTGAATGTGCCAGATAGCCACGGCTCGGGCAGCCCCATCCAGAGGAAAGGAATATTGGGGCGGGACACAAAGTCGAAGCCAGAGAAAACGCGGCGCGCGATTTCCTCGCGCGCTTTTGTTTCTATACGGCTTTTCTCGCGAATGGCGTCGGCTGCACCGGAAAGCACAAGCTGCGCGCCGGTTTCAGCCAGAAGAAAAGCCACGCCGCCCGTCATCATCTTGTGTGTGACCTTCACACGCTGCGCGCAATGCGGCGGGCAGGAAACCCATCCGCTGCGTATGCCGGCGGCAACCGCTTTGGACAGGCTCGATACGACGAATGTGCGCTCTGGCGCAAAACTCGCCAGCAGCGGAATGTCGCTTTCGCACATGCCGCCGTAGATATCGTCCTCGATGAGCCAGACATTATAGCGTCGCGCAATATCGGCGATGGCGCGCCGCCGCTCCTCCGTCATGGTCGCAAGCGTTGGATTGTGCAGGGTCGGCATGAGAAATGCCAAAGTCGGGTGCTGCTGGCGGCAGGCGCGCTCGAACTCTTCCGGAATTAGGCCATATTCATCATGTGCAGCCTGAATGGTGCGCCTTCCGAGAAGTCGCACCGAACGGTTGATCTGCGCATAGGTCAGATTTTCGAACAGGATGCGGTCGCCCGGATTGGTAAAGGCCGTGATGATGGCAATGCTCGCGGCCTGCGCGCCATTGGTGATGACAATGCTGTCGAGATCGGGCTGCCAGCCAGCTCTGCTGAGCCATTTCTGGCCTGCTTCCAGCCAGTGCTGCGGAAACTGACGCGAATAGTTGGCAATCTCCTGGGGAAAATCGCGATGAATGTCGGCGCTGATCCTGGCGAGCACTTCGTGCTGGCCAACCTCTGGGGCCGATGTGGAATCGAGCCGGATTTTGCCCATCGGCACATCGGTAGGTTTTGTGCCGACCAGTCCTGGCGGGACAAGTCCGGATTCGGACGGCTCTTCGCCGAGCACATAGGTGCCGCGTCCCACTTCGCCGGTGACAAGGCCACGTTCATGGGCAAGTGCATAGGCGCGACCGATTGTACCGATTGTCACCTTTAGATCGAAAGCGAGATTGCGTTGCGGCGGCAATTTTACACCCGCAGGCAATCCGCCATTGCCAATCGCTTCTTCAATGGCATCCGCCAATTGCAGGTAAAGCGGACCAGTTCTGCTTGATAGGTCAGGAATCCAATTTGTCATGGTGACAACTTATAAATTGTATCGATTACTGAGTCAATTATAGAGTCATTCCAACGCTGAGTGATGACACGGCAACCAGATTTGCTGCGAGTAAACTTCAAATCTGGTCCGTTTGGACATCTGACGAGCAGAAAAATGGATCGAACAATGTTTTACTTCAGGCCGCAGACCGAGACAATAGATACAATTCTACCGATACCCGATGCTGATCGCATAAGTGACCTGCCTCAAGGCTTGCATGCCCAGCTGGCAGCTGCGACGGGAGAGGGGACGGATGTGGGCCTGCTGCGTCGATTTGTGAACTGGCTTTCATACATCAGCATGATGCGTCGCAGCCGCTTGGCGCTGTACGAAATGACGGATGAACAATTGCGCGACATCGGTCTCAAGAGAAGCGAGGCTGAACGCGAAGCACGTAAAGTGCGTTTTCATCTCCGTTAGAGATATCAAGGTAAAGTCCGGCATTGCGGCGCTGGTTGGCAAATCTGCGCCTGCAATAATTGAGATATGTATTAGGGATGTCGCGGTAGCTCTTTCAAAGAAATAGGGGGCGATAAAACCGGCTCAACTAGTTGTAATTGTTAATTTTTATGAAGTTGTTAGCATACTAATTATTGAAACATTTGCATAAAGCTAATGTTATAATTAGGAGGCTGCTGTAATGAACTACATCAGATCAACCAATGAAGTAATTGACGTCATTACCATTCTTCCGAATGTCGATCTTGAGAGTGATTTGAACGCAAGATTGCGCGCTCAACCGCCTTCGGACGAGCCGCAACGCATAAGCAGCGTATGGACATGGATTGTCGATGCAGTTCGATTTTCTCTGAACAGGCAGCGGACAAGGCGGATGCTCCGGGAACTGGATGATCGGCAGCTGCAAGATATCGGCATCAGGCGGGACGAAATTTGAAGCCTACCGTCCGGAAAAAAGAGCCGGTCTTGCGGAAGCTAGGCGCAAAGTGAATGGGAAAACCCAAGCCGATGGAAGTGGACCGGTATTCTATACGACTTATATGTGTCGCTTTATCTTTGAAGAGTGATGCAATCGAATGAACCCCTCCCGTGAGATCGCGGGAGGGGTTATTGATTTCAGCAGCCCTTCTGGCCGGATGCCCAGCGATTGACGTCGCTGAGGATGCGATTGCCATGGCTCTCCTGAAGCATCGGGCCGAAGGTTTCGACGCGTGCTGGATTGCCTTCCGCCTGAACAACCAGCAGCGGGCGCGCTGCAGGGTTATGGCCTGGTACAACGAGAATACGCGGACGGCCGCTATAGGAATTCAGTTCCGGCGCCAGCGTATAGCTGCGGAAATCCTTGTCCTTGGATTTGAACCAGCAGCTATTGGCGGCCAGCGCGATGCGTTCCATTGTCGGTAGCGCAGCCTTGCTGACATTTTGCGTGACGGGCCCACTGGCCGGGCGCGGTGTACAGGCCGCAAGAAGCGCAATCGCAGGCAAGGCGATAAGAGCGATGGTCTTTTTCGTCAAGAAACGAACTCCAAAAGGGCACGCCACCGGGAGGACTGAGGGCGGCATGCGAAAATAATGAGAGAAACGGGGATGCTACCGGCTTTTAAGCCAGATGCGGCATGAAGGCTTTCAGCCCGTCGCTCATCTCGTTCCAGATGCGCTCAAAGGCCGGGTGCTGCTTTGCCTTCGCGGCATATGCATCGAATTTCGGAAACGCGTCCAGCAGATCCGGCTTGTTCGACAGTTTCTTCAACGGTTCCATAAGAAAACGCACCGGCAGCAACCAGGCATCAGCCAGTGTCGGTTCTTCGCTGACGGCGTAGAACGTATCCGGAAGACGATGTTCGATCACCGACAAGCCGGTGTTCAGCTTTTCAAACAGGCGATCGATGGTTGCGCTGTCGCGCTCCGGTTTGCTCAGCAGGATGAACAGTTTCATTGCCGGTCCGAGCACTTCCAGCTCGATCACGCGGGCCAGAAGCCGGATTAGCGCGCGCTGGCGCGGCGTGCCGGGCAAAAGCGGCTTTTCAGGAAAATGATCTTCGAGATATTCGGCGATCACAACGGCTTCAAAAAGCGTTTCGCCGGAACTTGTAATCAGCACCGGAACACGGCGCAGAGGCGTGATTTCACCAAAATCAGCCGGGAAAGGATAGGGCAGAGTGATCGGCTTGAAGGGCAGATCCTTCAGATAAAGGACACTGCGCACAAAAGCTGAGTAAGGGGAAAGTGGTCTTGAATAAAGTTGCATTTCGCGGTCCCCCCGATTCGGTTGCCAAGGAATTCTCCCAAGGCAAAACTGCCATGAAAACAGGCTTCAAGCTAGACTGGTTTTCGCTGGCGGGAAAGCGGGACGTGGGAACGTTATCTTACCGACGATGCAATTCGGTGAAGGAAATGAAAAAGGGCGGCCTCATGGAGAACCGCCCTTTTTGAGAAATCTATCAGGCTGCGATGCCCAGAGCGCCTGCAAAAAGTGCGCGCCCATCGTCGCCGCCGTGGGCGGCTTCGATCAGGTTCTCCGGATGCGGCATCATGCCAAGCACATTGCCGCGCGCACTGACGATGCCGGCAATATCATTGACCGAACCGTTCGGGTTGGTGCCTTCTGCATAACGGAAAACGACCTGACCTTCGCCTTCGATGCGCTTCAGCGTTTCGGCATCGGCAAAATAATTGCCGTCATGATGCGCGACCGGGCAGCGGATGATCTGGTTCTGCTGGTAACCGCGGGTGAAAGCGGTGTTGGCATTGCTGACTTCCAGCTTCACTTCGCGGCAGACGAACTTCAGCGAGGCGTTGCGCATCAGCGCGCCTGGCAGCAGGCCGGCTTCAACGAGAATCTGGAAACCGTTGCACACGCCCATAACCATGACGCCCTTGTCGGCCTTCTCGCGCACGGCCTGAAGAACCGGCATACGGGCAGCAATCGCGCCGCAGCGCAGATAGTCGCCGTAAGAGAAGCCGCCGGGGATGAGGATCAGGTCGACGTCGTCCGGAATGCTGGTATCGGTCTGCCAGACCGTGACAGGAGCCTGACCGGTGATCTTGGTGAGCGCTGCGATCATGTCGCGGTCACGATTGAGGCCGGGAAGGAGAATGACAGCGGATTTCATGGGCGTCTGCTTCCTTTGTTTGGCTCAGCCGATGGCGATGGAATAATCTTCGATCACCGTATTGGCTAGGAGCTTGTCGCACATGGCCTTCAGCTCTGCTTCGGCCTTGGCCTTGTCGGTGCCTTCGAGTTCGAGGTCGAACACCTTGCCCTGACGTGCCGAGTTGACGCCAGCAAAGCCGAGGCTGCCGAGTGCGCCGACGATTGCTTTGCCCTGCGGGTCCAGAACGCCGTTTTTCAGTGTAACGGTGACGCGTGCCTTGATCACTCTGTGGTTCCTGTAGCTCTAGATTTGGTTCTCACAACTTCAGACAGAAATCTGGAGCTGCTGGTCGCGAATGAAACGGCCCGGAAGGTTTTGTCTTAGCGACTCCCGGGCCGATCAGATTACTTCACAAGCACGGGGCCAGAAGGACGGGGCGAGTCATTCTCGTTCATGATGCCGAGACGGCGCGCCACTTCCTGATAGGCCTCGACCAGTCCGCCCATGTCGCGGCGGAAACGATCCTTGTCGAGCTTGTCATTGGTGTTGATATCCCAAAGACGAGCCGAGTCCGGGGAGATTTCGTCGGCGACGACGATCCGCATCATGTCGCCTTCCCACAGACGGCCACATTCGATCTTGAAGTCGACAAGCTGGATGCCGACGCCCAGGAACAGGCCGGAAAGGAAGTCGTTGACGCGAATGGCAAGTGCCATGATGTCATCGATTTCCTGCGGGCTGGCCCAGCCGAATGCAGTGATGTGTTCTTCCGTGACCAACGGGTCTTCGAGCGCGTCGGCCTTGTAATAAAACTCGATGATCGAGCGCGGCAGCACCGTGCCTTCCTCGATCCCGAGGCGCTTGGACAGCGAACCGGCTGCAACGTTGCGGATCACGACTTCCAGCGGAATGATTTCCACTTCCTTGATCAGCTGCTCACGCATGTTGAGACGGCGGATGAAGTGGGTTGGAATTCCGATGCGGTTCAGCTGGGTAAAAATATATTCGGAAATGCGGTTGTTGATGACACCCTTTCCGTCCACGACTTCGTGCTTTTTCTTGTTGAACGCGGTTGCATCGTCCTTGAAGAACTGGACCAGCGTTCCTGGCTCGGGGCCTTCGTAAAGAATCTTGGCCTTGCCCTCGTAAATACGGCGGCGACGGTTCATGGCTTTTCTCGGATTTCCATATCTATGGTGATCGGCTCTAAGCCGCTATTCTCGCGGGCTACCTATAGCAAATAAGGGCTTTTAACAATCCTGCTTCGTGCCGGTTCCCCCGTTTTCGGTGTTTCCAGAGCGTGTATCGATCCGATTGCATCCGATCGGCGCTCCAGTTCATGTTTTGGCGCGCATCTATTCCGAAAATGTTTCGCACTTTTCGGGATGCGTTTTAGTGCAAGATTATGGACGAGCTACAAGAAATTGATTTGCCGCTCTTGTATAATCTTGCTCCCCTTGCCAGCATTAGGCAAGAGAATGGGTGACGATCTCTTCCTAATGGGAGTTGTTGGGAGTTTTGTGAATGACGACAGGTATGGACGATCGCCGCGATACTTTCGAAAAGAAATTCGTGCACGATGCTGACTTGCGCTTCAAAGCCGAAGCGCGCCGCAACAAGCTTCTCGGATTGTGGGCTGCCGAGCGGCTCGGCAAGAAGAACGGCGAGGCGGAAGCCTATGCCCGCGATGTGGTTGCAGCCGATTTTCTCGAGGTCGGTGACGGCGATGTGTTTCGCAAAATCCGCACCGATTTCGACGATGCAGGTCTCCCCGACAGTGACGAAACGATCCGCCAGAAGATGCAACTCTTCCTGGAGGAAGCGATCCGTCAGATACAAGAAGATTGAAGCGATAGGGTGGAAGTGCAGGCTTCCGCCCTATGTTTTATTTGCCCGTTATTCTGAAATGCCATTCTCATGAAATGCCAGTTGTGAAATGAAGGAAATCCCTATGTCGTTGTCTTCGCGTTTGCGTGCCGGTGAAACTGTTCTCTCGGCGTGGTCGTCTCTTCCTGAGCCGCTGACGGTTGAAATCCTTGCTCATACTGCCTTTGACGCTGTCACGCTGGACATGCAGCACGGCGGTCATGACGAGGCAAGCGTGCTGCGCAGCGTTGGTCTCATTCTGAACGCCGGTAAGCCGCCGGTGGTGCGTATTCCGGTCGGGCGCTTCGATATGGCCAGCCGTGCGCTGGATTTCGGTGCTCAGGCGGTGATTGCACCGATGATCAATTCCGCCGAGGATGCGCGCAAGTTCGCGGCGGCCATGAAATATCCGCCGGTGGGCGAGCGTTCGTGGGGTGTTTTCCGCCCCAATGCCGATTATGGCACGCCCGGTTCCAATGATTATCTGACCACGGCAAACCAGGACACGCTGGCTTTCGCGATGATCGAAACGCGCGATGCCTATGATGCGCTGGACGCTATTCTGGATGTGCGCGGCATTGACGGCGTATTTGTCGGCCCGGCTGATTTCTCGATTGCCTGGAGCAATGGACGCGAGGCCAATCCGCATTCGGACGCCATTGTCGAGCCGATCAGCAATATTGCGCGCAAGGCCGCTGCGGCAGGCAAGATCGCCGGCATTTATTCGCCGTCGCCGGAGTTTGCGCGCCGCTATATTCCGCTGGGCTTCCGGTTTGCGACCGTCAGCAACGAAGGCGGTTATTTGCGCCTTGCCGCACAGAAGCTGGTGGATACCGTTCGCGCCTGAGTTGGCCTCAGATCGTTGAATAGACAAAAGGCGGGTTTTGAACCCGCCTTTTTGTTTCAGTGTTGTTTTGGCGCCTGGAGTTGCGTCATGAACTCCGCAAACACCATGGAGCCTTCCGGCCAAGGGCCATGGCCTGAATCCGAGTTGATATGACCGGATTCACCTGCATCGATGAGCATCGCACCCCAGTCCTTCACGACCTCTTCGGCAGCTTCGAAGCTTGAGAAAGGATCGTTGCGGCTTACAACCGTGATCGTCGGAAAGGGTAGTCGCTCACGCGGATAAGGACCGAAGGTCATCAGATGCTTCGGGCGGATGCTCTCATTGGAGACATCCGGTGGCGCGACGAAAAAAGCGCCTGCGATCTTGTGCTGGATCAGCGGCACAGCGTGCAAGGCTGTCGCCACACCCAAAGAATGCGCAACCAGCACAATGGGCTTTGTTGCGGCATTCGCGGCCTTGACCACTTCACCGACCCAATCGTCGCGCACTGGCTTCGACCATTCGGCCTGCTGCACACGGCGCGCGGTTGAGAGCTTGCTCTCCCAACGGGTCTGCCAGTGGTCGGGGCCGGAATTGGTATAGCCGGGAATAATGAGAATATCTGCGTCTTTGACTTTCATAGCCCCCATTTAGATCGCCTTAGTCCGTTCTTCAAGCGCTTCGACGTGCGCGGAAACGAATACGAATGTTGAACAGCCTGTTCGCAGATCGCGATCTTGTGAACGATGCAGCAAACAGCGATGTTTACGGAGAGCAAAACGCGAAGGAGAGCATAGGCCATGGCAATCAGCAGACGTTCGGTGCTTGGCGCTACGGGAGCTGCTGTGATGGCCGGTATATTGCCCGCGCGTGCAGACATGCCGTCGAAGGAGAATGATATGACACAGCAATTGAAGACGCCGGTTACTGAGACGACCCGTCCTGTTGCACCTCTTCCATTTGCCATGACTGCGCCGATGCGTGTGGCGCGCATTGGTCTCAAGGCACGTGATGCGGAAACGCTGGCTGAATATTACCGCGACGTTGTTGGCTTGCGCGAAATGAGCCGTCGTGGCGCGTCCATCGTTCTCGGCGCTGGTGATCGCGAATTGATGGAAATTGAACAGTTCTCAGCTGCTCGTCCTGATGATCCGCGCAGTGCCGGTCTTTACCACACGGCGTTCTTGCTGCCGACGCGTGGCGATCTGGCACGCTGGTCGCGCCGGGCTATCGACAAGCAATTGCCGGTTGTTGGCGCTTCGGACCACGATGTCAGCGAAGCTATCTACCTGACCGATCCGGAAGGCAACGGCATCGAGATCTATTCCGACCGCCCACATGGGAATTGGCAGTGGAATGGCGATCGCGTGAAAATGGGCACGGAAGCGCTCGATGTGCGCGGCTTGCTTGATGTCATCAAAACGGAAGGCGGAGAATGGACCGGTGCGCCGCAGAACACGGTCGTTGGCCACGTGCATCTGCGTGTCGGTAACGCGCATGACGCGGAAACCTTCTGGCACAATGAACTTGGGCTGGAAACGGTGCAGACCTATGGCGACCGGGCTGTGTTTATGTCCACCGGGCGTTACCACCACCATATCGCGGCCAATGCCTGGCAGAGCGCCGGTGCTGGCAAGCGCGATGCGGATCGGACAGGCCTTGCCTGGGTCGAGCTGGAAGATACGCGCGGCGGCGACAACAGTTCTTTCGTCGATCCTTGGGGCAATGTGGTCAATACGATCAAGACCAAGGCTTAAAGGCTAAGCCGCTGAGAAAAGTAAAAAGCCCCATGTTTTCCAAAACATGGGGCTTTTTCTAATGTGAAAAAATGACTTGAAGGGTGATCGTTTCAGATCAGTCGAACACTTGTTGTCCCCCTCATCCTGAGCAGGTGCGAAGCACCGTGTCGAAGGGCGAGGGCAGACGCTTTGCTTGTTTCCCTCTCCTTCGATCCTTCGGAAATCTCAGGATGATGCGCCGTTTTCAACGGCTCCTCAGGATGAGGGAAACGGCAGCGCCAGAACCAAAATCTCCTTAGCCGAAGACGCGCTTGAAAATCGTGTCTACATGCTTTGTGTGGTAGCCGAGATCAAACTTCTCGCGGATCTGCTCTTCGGAGAGGGCTGCACGCACTTCCGCGTCGCCGAGCAGTTCTTCGAGGAAGTCAGCACCCTGTTCCCAGACCTTCATGGCATTGCGCTGCACCAGACGATAAGCGTCTTCGCGCGATACGCCAGCCTGCGTCAGTGCCAGCAGGACGCGCTGCGAATGCACTAGGCCGCGGAACTTGTTCATGTTTTTCAGCATGTTGTCTGGATAGATCACCAGCTTTTCGACAACGCCAGCCAGACGGTTGAGCGCGAAGTCGAGCGTGATGGTGGTGTCCGGGCCAATGGCGCGCTCGACGCTCGAATGCGAAATATCGCGTTCGTGCCAGAGAGCGACGTTTTCCATCGCAGGCGTGACCGACATACGCACCAGACGGGCGAGGCCGGTCAGGTTTTCGGTCAGAACCGGGTTGCGCTTGTGCGGCATGGCCGACGAACCCTTCTGGCCCGGAGAGAAGAACTCTTCGGCTTCCAGAACTTCCGTGCGCTGCATGTGGCGGATTTCGATGGCGACATTTTCGATCGACGAGGCGATGACGCCGAGTGTCGCGAAGAACATTGCATGACGGTCGCGCGGGATGACCTGCGTGGAAACCGGCTCGGCTTTGAGGCCAAGCTTGGCGCAGACATATTCCTCAACGCGTGGATCGATATTGGCAAAGGTGCCGACAGCTCCGGAAATTGCGCCGGTTGCGATTTCTGCACGTGCTGCGACGAGACGGGTGCGGTTGCGCTGCATTTCTGCATAGAAGCGCGCGAAGGTGAGGCCCATCGTGGTCGGCTCGGCATGGATGCCATGGCTGCGACCGATACGCACCGTATCCTTGTGTTCGAAAGCGCGGGTCTTCAGCGCGGTCAGAACGCGGTCCATATCGGCGAGCAGCAGATCGGCAGCGCGCACCAGCTGGACGTTGAGCGTGGTGTCGAGCACGTCCGACGAGGTCATGCCCTGATGCACGAAACGGCTGTCCGGGCCAATGAATTCAGCAAGATGGGTCAGGAAGGCGATAACGTCGTGCTTGGTGACAGCTTCGATCTCGTCGATGCGAGCGACGTCGAACTTTGCCACGCTACCCTTTTCCCAGATGGTCTTGGCAGCTTCCTTCGGGATGACGCCCAGTTCGGCCAGCGCTTCGCAAGCATAGGCTTCGATCTCGAACCAGATACGGAATTTCGTCTCTGGAGACCAGATAGCGACCATTTCAGGCCGGGAATAGCGCGGGATCATTGGCAAATCCTGTTTTGGCGGCCCGGATGCGGGCCGCAGGTCTTGGGAAATAGGGATAGGCGCGGTGTAGCAGAGGTGACGCCTCTGCTCAACGCCTTAACGACGCGCAGCTTCGGCTGCGGCGCGGATTGCCTGAATATTGGTGCGGTAGGATTCCACCGAATTGCCCTTATAGACGGCAGAGCCTGCAACAAGGACATTGGCGCCTGCGGCGACAACCAAGCCAGCGGTTTCAGCCGTCACGCCGCCATCGACTTCAATATCGATTGGACGGTCGCCAACCACTTCACGGACGCGCTTGATCTTGTCGAGCATCGGGTGGATGAACTTCTGGCCACCGAAGCCCGGATTGACGGTCATGACTAGGATCAGATCGACATCATCCAGAATATTGGTGATGGCTTCGACCGGAGTTGCCGGGTTGAGCGCGATACCGGCCTTTTTGCCGAGTGCGCGGATCGATTGCAGCGAACGATGCGTGTGCGGACCGGCTTCGGCGTGAACCGTAATCACATCGCAGCCTGCATCGGCAAAGGGCTCGAGAAAGAGATCGCACGGCGCGATCATCAGATGCGTGTCAAAGACTGCCTTGGTGCGCGGGCGGATCGCCTTCACCACCTGCGGGCCAAACGTGATGTTCGGCACGAAATGCCCATCCATGACATCGATGTGGATCCAGTCGGCACCGGCTTCCAGCACGGCATCAACTTCTTCGCCAAGACGGGCGAAATCTGCGGAAAGAATGGACGGGGCAATCGCGATGGGACGCATGGTGGGCTCCTTGAGCAATTTCCTGGGGTGACTGGCTCCCAGGCAATATCGCTTGCCGGTAGCACGGGGCAGGGGCGCACTCAACCAATTAAAGCATCCCAAAAATGCCTATATCGGTTGAAATTGCCGCTCCAGCCCCGTGTTGAACCCCAAAGGGAACTTTATCCCCAGCGCTTGTGGAACCACATCCACTGGCCCGGATATTCACGAACCCATTGTTCGACAGTATCGTTGAGCAATTGCGCCGTGGCATCGATATCGATCTGACCCTTGTCGTCGCGTGGCAGTTCCATGCGCTCATAAAGTTCCAGCCGGTAGCGTCCGCCGGGCAGACGGATACAGCGCGCCGGATAGACATCGCAATCATACTGGCGTGCAAGCTTGGCCAGCAGCGGATTTGTTTTCACCGGACGGTTGAAGAATGTCGACGGCACGCCGCGCGAAAACTTCTGGTCGACGAGCATGCCGACATTGCCGCCATCGCCCAGAATACCTGCCAGCGCCCAGGCCGCACCTGCCTTGGAAGGCACGAGGTGACCCATATTGGTATGGCGGGCTTTCAGAACCTTGTTGGCGATATAAGGATTGTTCGGTGGACGGAACAGCGCGGTGACATTCAGGCCGAATGTGGCCGCGCAGATCGGCAGCAGCTCGAAATTGCCCGTATGCGCCGTGAAGAAGATATGCGGCTTCTTTTCATCGCGCAGGCGTTCGAAAATCGGAATGCCATCGACTTCGATCAGGCCCGGCTTGGCAGCATGGGGATCAAAATCGAAAATCGCGTCGAGGAAAATATATTCCGCCAGAAGGCGCGCCATGGAATCCCACATGTCGCGCGCAATCACTTCGATCTCCGCATCGCTCTTTTCGGGATAGGCTTTGCGCAGATTGTTGGTTGCGATCTTGTGGCGCGGCGTTAGTGGCCCGATGAGACGGGACACCTTGGCTGCAAAGCTGATGGCAGCCTTCGCCGGAAACAGGCGCAACAGACCAAGCAGCACAAAAACGGCCTGAGCCCAGAGCCAGTAATTGAACTGCTTCAGCTTGCGCGACCAGCGAAAGAGCAGGAGCTTCAGTTTGAACATCATGACAGGGACGGGCTTCAGTCGATCTGGAGAATGATCTTGCCGAAGACGTCACGGCCTTCCATGCGCTTCAGGGCGGTGTCGATATCGTTGAAACCGACCACTGTGTCGATGACCGGATGCACGATACCACGCGCCATTTTCTGCATGGCGTCGGCCATGTTTTCCATACGGCAGCCGAAGGAACCCAGAATCTTGAGCTGCTGCTGGAACAGCTGCATCAGGTTCATGTTGGTCGAAACGCCCGAGGTAGAACCGCAGGTGACAAGACGCGCGCCGCGCTTCATGCAGAGCATCGAGCCAGCCCATGTGTCTGCGCCGACATGTTCGAAGACGACATCGACGCCCTTCTTTTTGGTCAGCTTGCGCACAACACCTTCGAAGCGGTCTTCGCGATAGTTGATGACGTGATCGGCGCCGAGAGCCTTGGCCTTCTCGATCTTGTCGTCAGAACCGACTGTGGTGATGACCGTGCAGCCCATCTTCTTGGCAAGCTGGATCGCTGCCGAACCGATGCCCGAGCCGCCAGCCTGTACGAGAACGGTTTCGCCCGGTTCCAGCTTGGCATTGTCGAACAACATATGCTCGACCGTGCCGAAGGTCACGGGAGCAACGGCAGCACCGATAGCGTCAACACCGGGAGGTGCAGCCACGAGCAGGCGGGCCGGAAGATTCACGGCTTCGCATGCAAAGCCATCGAGATGGAAACCATGCACGCCGCCGACATGTTCGCACAGATTGTCACGGCCTTCGCGGCAGGCGCGGCAAAGACCGCAGGTACGCGCACCATAAATCGAAACGAGCTGGCCGGGCAGCAGATTGGAAACACCGGGACCAACGGCATCGACAACGCCGGATGCTTCCGCACCGATCACCAGTGGCATTTTGCGCTTGGCGAAAGCCATACCACGCCAGCCCCATACGTCGATATGGTTCAGCGCGACCGCCTTGATCTTGACCGTAACTTCGCCAAGGCCAGGAGGCGGGGGCGGTGCAATATCGGTGATTTCTAGGCGACGGTCGTCGAGAAGCTGCAAAGCGCGCATGGGCTATTCCTTTCATGGCATGATCCCGGAGAGCTTCCGCCTTCCGGGATCATCAGGAAATTTAAAATTCGTTTGCCGGACGGATTAATTCGGATTTGCCGCCAAAACAAGGCTCGTATTCTGTCCGCCGAAGCCGAATGAGTTCGAAAGCACTGCGGAAACCTCCGCCTGACGCTTCACATTCGGCACAACGTCCAGCGGAATAGCCGGGTCCGGATTGTCGTAATTGATGGTGGGCGGCAGCGTTCCGGTCTGGATCGTAAGCAGCGAGAACACAGCTTCAATCGCACCGGCTGCGGTCAGCGTATGGCCAATCATCGACTTGTTGGACGAAACCGGGATGGATTCGATGCGTTCGCCGAATACGGACGAAAGCGCCAGATATTCCATCTTGTCGTTTTCCGGCGTCGAGGTGCCGTGGGCGTTGATGTAGGAAATCTGGTCTTCGGTGAGGCCTGCATCGGCAAGGGCAGCGCGCACCGTGCCAATGGCAGGCGAGGCGTCGGGCTTCGAGCGGGTGCGGTGGAAGTCGTCGGCCTTTTCGCCGCAACCGGCCAGAATGCCGAGAACCTTTGCGCCGCGGGCAACAGCACTTTCGAGCGATTCCATGACCAGTGCGCCAGAGCCTTCGGCCATGGCAAAGCCGTCGCGATCCTTGGAGAAAGGTTTCGAGGCTTTTTCCGGCTTTTCATTCTGCGTGGACAGTGCAGAGAGCAGCGAGAAGCGGATCAGCGCTTCCGCTGAAACGGAACCGTCGGTGCCAATCGCCAGAACATGATCGCTTTCGCCGCGACGGATGGCTTCAACGCCAAGCTGGATCGCCGTTGCACCCGAAGCGCAGGCGGTGGAAAGCGTGATCGGCAGGCCGCGCGTCCCGAAGGCTTCCGAGAGGCGCTCGGCGATATAACCGAACTGCGTCGTGCTGAAGAGCGCTTCATGGCGCACGCGGCGGCAGGCTTCGAGCAGAAGCTGATAGCTGGCCGGGCCTTCGTTCTTCACGCTGGCATCAAGCGCAAAGCGGCTTTTCCAGTCGAGTTCGACCGGTGGGGCGGCCAGAAAGAGCGGGCCGCCGAAATTGGTTGTCGAAAGGCCGGACTGGGCAAGTGCCTCCTCACCGGCAAGACGTGCCAGCTTTTCAGACAATGCGGACGCGCCGGTTTCGCTTTCAGGCAGGAAATCCACAGTGCCCGCAAAGCGTGTGTTCAGATTTTCCAGCGGAAAACGGGTAATGCTGTGAATGCCCGAAACACCGCCGGTCAGCGCGGCCCAGTTGTCTTCCTTGCCCTGTCCGAGCGAGGAAACAACGCCAGCGCCTGTGATGGCGACGATGGGGCGGCCCAGATGGTCTGTATATTTGGTCATCTTATGCTCTCACCAGCTTTGCGGCACCTTCGGCGCGCGTTGCTCCGACAGTGGTGACGACGGCTTCGCTGATTTTTCCGTCAGCGGCCTTTTCCGATGCATTCAACGGCGCAAAAGCCTCACCCTTCCAGACGGAAATGGCGGCCAGCGCCAGCGCCAGCGGAAATTGTGCTTCGCGCAAATGTCCGGTCAGGCCGGATATGCCGCGATAGGCTGCGCAAAAGCCGTTCAATACGGATTTTTCAGCTTTGGTCGCTTCATGAGCGCCGGATGCGCCGGAAACAACATAGGCCGGGTCCTTGCCGTCATTGGCTGCCAGAACAAGATCGCGAACGGTCTTGGCAAGATCGTCGCTTTCGCGGCGGATTTGCGTGGCTGCGATTCCCGCGACTTCTGCATAGGCGCGTGCACCGCGCTTGGCAGCATGTTCGGCATTTTCGAGAACGAGGAACACGCCGCCGGAGCCGGAGATCATGCCGCCGCCTGCCGAACCGTCACGCTCCCAGAGCGGTGCCCAGCCGTCATGCTTGAGCAGTCCGCCCAGCTCGTGACCGAGAATCATGTCGAAATGTTCGGCATTGTAGGAGCCGCCCACCAGAGCATGCGTGCTCTGTCCGGTGCGGATGCGGGCTGCCGCTGTTTCAATGGCCGAAATGCCGGAGCCTTCTTCGCCCATGAAAGTGCGCGAAGAACCCGTCACCTTGTGGACGATGGAAATATTGCCAGCGAGCAGGTTGGAAAGTTGCGCCAGAAACAGGGTCGGCCGCAGTTCGGTCGAGAGTTTCTCGTTCAGCATCACACCGCGATTGTTGCTAGTGCGGCCTTCTTCGAGAATCTGCATGTCGACGGTAATGTCGCGTTCGCCACCACCTGCGCCCACAACCATATCCATGGTCGCGCAGAGCGCTTCATCGTCCTTCATGCCTGCATCTTGCAGCGCGAGGCCTGCGGCATAAGTGCCGAGTCGCTGCCAGGTTTCCATCTGGCGCTGGTCACCGCGCTTTGGAATTTGCAAGCTCCAATCGACTTCGCCGAGTGGATGAACGGTGTAGGGAGCAAAGGCTTCTCTTTCGAGGCGTGGTTCGCTACCCGCTGTCGAAAAAGCGTTCCAATGCACTTCGGCGCCTTCGCCGAGTGATGAAATAATGCCGATGCCGGTGATGACGACTTTATTGTTCTGCATGGGTCCGGTTCTGCCGTGATGAGGCCAAGGGGCTGTCCTAGGAACTGTCTTGTGCTCCAGAAACGGAATCAGGGCGAACATTGCTGTCCACCCTTCAATACCGTCAATTTTTCAGCGAGCTCAGGCCTTTTTGGCCGCAACCAGCTCGTCGATCTTGGCGCAGAGATTCTTCAGGACGAAGTATTCTTCGGTCGGAACCTTGCCTTCGTTTACTTCCTGCGTCCACTGCTCAAGCGGAATCTTGATGCCGAAAGCCTTGTCGATAGCAAAGACGATGTCGAGGAAGTCGAGGCTGTCGATGCCCAGATCGTCGATGGTGTGGCTTTCCGGCGTGATGGTGTCACGATCGATTTCACTGGTTTCGGCGATGATGTCGGCGACTTTGTCAAAAGTAGAGGACAAGTTTCGATTCCTTTATTCCTGATGATGCCGCGAATTATAGGCATCTGATTTTTTCGTCGCATTTCGCGGCCAGCAAAAGTGTTGGGCACATTTGCTGGAAATGCTCTGTATGCGCGTGTCTAGCGTTTTTCCGGTCATGAGGAAAGTCATATTAGTTTCAAGATCACCGGGAGTTCGATGCGCATATAAGATGCCAGACGAGCGAAGCGCAACATAAAGGCAATCTCAATTTTTTGAAATCTCTTCATGCGGGGCTGTATTGGCATCTTTTTCAGCGCTTGGCGAAATAGATTACACCTATCAGAGAGACCGCAATCATCGCACAGGCAAGTCCCGTTTCCAGCGGGCCATCCTGCACGATAATGGCGACCAGCCCTGATGCGATACTCGCCACAGTGCCAAGCACTCCGGGCTGTTGCAATGTACTCACGACAGGATTGCCGGGTTGAGCGACCTCTGGCCGCGTGTTGTACGCGGGTTCATAGGAGTGCGGGAACGAAATGCCCGCTGGATACGCGGGATCGACATCGTTGACAGGCTTTAGCGCAAGCGCCAGCGCGCGTGAACGCACCCGTTCAACGCGGGCCTGCCAGCCTTTACCGAAGGTTGCGGCGGCAGCAAGTCCCCGGAGCCAGGCCGCGCGTTCATCGCATAGCCGGTCGATAATATCCTGCGGCGGGCGGGCTGAGAGTGCGGCAAAAGTAGCGGGTCCGAGATATCCGTCTTGCAATAGACCAAGTATTTGCTGCAACATTTTTATTGCGTGACTTGGGCCGGAATTGACCGCAAAGTCCAGCATGGCATAGTCAATGCCAGAGGGAAGACTGTCGCCGTCTATCTTGTCCCAATACTGTTTTCTATAAATGTCTGTAGCAGTATCTTTCGTAAGATTTTTCACGTCCTGGGCAGATTCGGAATGACCTGTTCATCCGGCAAGAGTACCGATGGTAATACCCATATTGGTTGCGCCGCCAGGATCAGCCGGATTGTCGACGAAGCCACCTTCTTCCTGAAATATATACGGCATAATCGTCGCAAAATTTAATCGCATATCTATACCTTTTTCAATTTATATTTGAAAAATATATTAAATACGGTGTCAGTAATACTGAATGCTCTAACATATAGACATGTAAAAAATATCGGAGGAATCGATTGTGATCAAGCGGCAACCCTCTTGCTTAAGAGCTTGCAATGCGGCTTGATGCGGTTCCCTTAAATCATACTTTTACAGGCGGCAGACGTGACATCGGAAGTTTTCGGACATGCGCCAGACGGGCAGGCGGTTCATCGGCTGACCATCTCCAACGGGCCGTTGACGGCCAAGATCATCACATGGGGCGCGGCGATTCAGGATCTGCGCTTCGCGGGTCATGATGCGCCGCTGGTGATCGGCTATCAGAATTTTGACGATTATCCCGCCCATTCGCCGCATCTGGGCGCAATTGCGGGCCGCTCGGCCAACCGCATTCGCGACGCGCATTTTGTGCTGGATGGTAAGACCTATGAGGTGGAGGCGAACTATCTTGGACGCCATAATCTTCATGGCGGCAGCAAGGGGCTCGGCAATCGGGTCTGGAAGGTCACGGGCAGCGGCGCGGATTATGTGACGCTCGGCACGGTGGCCGAAGATGGCGAAATGGGATTTCCGGGCAATCTGAAGGTCAGCTGCACCTACATGCTCAATGAGAACGGCGCCTTGATCGTGCGGCTGGAAGCTGTGACTGACAAGCCGACGGTCTGCAACCTTCTGCATCACAGCTATTTCAATCTCGATGATGGCGGTGAGGGCGATATTCTGGACCATCAGCTCAAGATTCTAGCCGACGCCTATATGCCGGTCGATGAGGCGCTGATTCCAGATGGGCGTGTTCTGCCGGTCAAGGACACGGTGTTCGACTTCCGCGATTATCGCCCGATACGCCATGCCGACAACGGCAAGCAGGTCGAGTATGACAGCAATTTCTGTCTGTCGGCGACACGTGTGCCGTTGCGGCTTTGCGCCTCAGTCAAGGGGGCGAAGTCAGGTGTGCGCATGGACGTGCTGACGACAGAGCCGGGCGTTCAGTTTTATGCAGGGAATACGATGGCCAATGATTGCATCGGCCTGACCGGCAAGCCCTATGGCAAACATGCGGGCTTCTGCCTCGAGCCGCAAATCTGGCCGGGTTCGCTTGAATATCCCTATTTCCCACAGGCCATTCTGCGCCCGGGCGAAATCTACGCTCAGGAGAGCCGTTTCGCCTTTACGCGGGACTAGAGCGGCATCACCCGGCATAAGCGGCGCGCGCCGTCTCCATGGGCGTGAGCGCGCCGCGCGTTTCGACGACACGGGCTGCAACGGCATGGGCTTTCTGGGCGGCTTCAACCGGCGATAGCCCTTCCATGCGCGCAACGAGATAGGCGCCGTTGAAGCTGTCGCCAGCCCCCGTAGTATCCACGGCATTGGCGAAAACGGAGGGAACCAGTGTCTGTTCGCCATTGGTTGCGACCAATGCCGGTTCCGTACCGTCCTTGACGACAACTTCCTTCACACCAAGGCCTATCAGGCGTTCTGCACAGGCTTCGGCGTTTTTGTCACCGAAAAGCGCCTGCTCATCAGGGAAGGTGGGCAGCGCGATATCGGCAAGCCGCATTGCTTCGCTGATGATTTCCTGCGCCGCCTTGCGATCCGGCCAGAGCTGGTGACGGAAGTTCGGATCGAAAGCGATCCGCGATCCCGCAGCGCGGCATTGCCGCAGCACGTCGAAGAATGTATCGCGATGCTCGGGCAAGACGATCGCGATGGAAATGCCGGAAAAATAGATAATGTCGCGGCCCGAAAGGCTTTGCTCCAGCGCGGCCCGGTCGCTGGCAAGGCGGCGGGCGGCGGCATCGCTGCGCCAATAGGTGAAGGAGCGTTCAGCACCGTTTAGCGTAATCGCATAAAGACCCGGATGCACACCGGCGATCACCGGGCTATGCGCAATGCCGATGCCGTTGGACGAGAAGAAAACGCGCTGCTTTTGCGAGAAATTGTCTTCGCCGAAAGCGCTCACATAATCGACCGGAAACGATCTGTCGGTTAGTGCGCGAACATACCAGGCGGTGTTCAGCGTATCGCCAGCAAAACCCATGCGCCATTGGTCGCCTTCGCCGCCCGAAAGCTCAATCATGCACTCGCCGATAGACGCGAAACCGCTCATCTTTTTCTCCTCAAATCGATTACAGACGCCTATACCAATTTTCTGTGATGTAAAATCGCTTTGTCAGTTGTCTTACATCATTGTCATACAGGCTTTATCGACTTGCCACATTCGTTGTGTAACGATCCCGCGCCACGCCGCGGCGAGACACGGTTCCAGACCAAGGATTTGAAATGCGTTATGCGATCTATTTCACGCCGCCTTCCAGCGATGCGCTTCTGAAGGTTGCGGCCAACTGGCTGGGGCGCAATGCCTTTAGCGGTGAGCCGGTCAAGCTGCCGGCGATTCGCTCGCTTGGCACGGAAGAGATTGCATCGCTGACCGAAGAACCGCGTCGTTATGGTTTTCACGCCACGATGAAAGCGCCGTTTCGGCTGAATGACGATCTGACGGAAAGCGAACTTCTGTCGGCGCTGATGCATTTTGCATCGTCGGTGGAGCCCGTCATCATCCCGCGCCTGAAGCTTCGGGCCATCGGGCCGTTTTTCGCGCTGGTGCCGCATGAACCAGTCACGGCCTTGAACCAGCTCGCCAATGATGTTGTCGTCGCGCTGGATCGTTTTCGCGCTCCGCTCAATGAAGCTGAAATTGCCAAACGCCGTCCTGAGCGCCTGAATGAAGCGCAGCGTCACAATCTGGAACGCTGGGGTTATCCTTACGTTTTTGAAGAGTTCCGCTTCCACATGACCCTGACTGGCCCGGTCGCGGAAGGTGATCGCGCGCGGATCGAGCGTCGGCTGGAAGAATTCTTTGCACCGCTTCTGAACGATCCGGTCGAGGTTGCGAATCTCGCACTGTTCGTGGAACCTGAGAAGGGCGCGCCCTTCGAGATTCATTCGCTGCATCCGCTAACAGGTGGAATTACGAAGACGCGGACCCAGCGGGCAGTGGGGAGGCCTTAAGTGATGACCAGTGAAACTATCCTGCGTAACGCGCGCATCGTTCTCGCAGACGATCTCATCAAAGGCTCGATCAAGCTCGTCGATGGTCAGATTGCAGATATTGCCAGCGGGTCGTCATCGGTCGGCGAAGACATGGAAGGCGACTTCCTGACACCGGGTCTGATCGAGCTGCACACCGACCATCTGGAAGGGCACTATGCACCGCGCCCCAAAGTGCGCTGGAACCCGATTGCCGCCGTACAGGCGCATGATGCGCAGATTGCCGCTTCTGGTATCACCACCGTCTTCGATGCTTTGCGCATCGGTTTGGATGATGATGCGCAAACCGGCATCGACGACATGCTGAAGCTTTCCACGGCCATTGCAGAGGGTCGTGCGGCGGGCAGGCTGCGTGCCGACCATTTCCTGCATATGCGTTGCGAAGTGTCTGCGCCCGATTGTCTTCCGGCCTTTGAACGTTTCGGCAGCCACCCGCTGGTCATGCTGGTTTCGCTAATGGACCATGCGCCGGGACAGCGGCAGTTCACCAATCTGGACGCCTACAAGGCCTACTTTCTGGGCAAGAACAAGCTGTCGGAAGAAGAGTTCCGGATTTATTGCGAGCGCCGCATCGGCCAGTCGCAGATTTATTCCGCCAAGACGCGCAAGGCGATTGCCGATCTGTGTCATGAACGCGGCGTGATCCTTGCAAGCCATGACGATGCAACGCTCGATCACGTGGCAGAAGCGCGTGAACAGGGCATTCGCGTTGCCGAGTTCCCGACAACCCACACGGCGGCGAAAGCCTCGAAAGAATCTGGTATGTCGGTGCTTATGGGCGCGCCCAATGTGGTCCGTGGCGGCTCGCATTCGGGCAACGTTTCAGCGCGAGAATTGGTCGAAGCCGGACATCTCGACATCATCTCATCGGATTATATCCCGGCCAGCATGATGCAGTCGGCATTCTTTCTGGCTGATGTCTTGGATGGCATTTCATTGCCGCAAGCTATTCGTCTGGTTTCGAAGAACCCTGCGCAGGCTGTGGGCTTTGACGATCGTGGCGAAATAGCCGAAGGCAAGCGCGCCGATCTGGTGCGTGTTCAGGTGGCCGAACATGTGCCGATCATACGGACCGTTTGGCGCGAGGGGCGGCGGGTCATTTAATTCTGGCTCTGACGGCCTGCAAATGGCGTTGTTCTGCGCTTCCGGTGCTCATGTGCTGAAGCACACTGCGCGCCGGTTCTCGAACTCCACCATTTTCGGCTCATCATAACCAGAATTTCGTCGCGCTTATCCGACCGAAATGGTTTCACCGACGGCAAGGCTGAGCTTGCCGTCGTCGGCCACGCTCAGTGCCAGCTCGCGATAGCTGTCGATGCTTCGATGCGAGGTTTCCGGCGAATGTGGGTGCGTTGCCGTGACGACAACCACGCAAGCACCAGCTGATTCTCCGGCGACTATGCCCGCCGGTGCGTCTTCGAACACCAGACAGCGATGCGGATCAAAGCCAAGTTTCTTTGCGCCAAGCTGAAAGCATTCCGGGCTCGGCTTGCCGCGTTCAACATCTTCCGCCGAGACAATGGTCTTTGGCAGCGGCAATCCTGCTGCCTTGATGCGGCGACGGGCCAGTTCAAGCGGGGCTGACGTCACAATCGCCCAACGGTTTTCCGGCAGCGCGTTCAGGAAGTCGCAGACGCCATCGATTGGAACGATACCATCCAGATCGGCCATTTCAGCTTCCAGTAGAATTGCAGCTTCCTGATCGGGGTCGAGGCCGATATCGAGACGGCGGACTGTATCGACGGCGCGCACGCCGTGAATTGTCGGCAAAAATGTAACCGGATCGATCCCGTGACGCTTGGCCCATTCTCCCCAGACGCGCTCGGTCGCCGCAATGGAGCTGAGAATCGTGCCGTCCATGTCGAACAGGAAGGCATCGAAGGATTTGCCGAATGGGGAAAGGTAGGTCACGCCGGATTTCCTTGAATGATGAGAAAAGAATCGGAGGGGATTGCTTAGGACGCGATCATAATGCGCAAATGCGACCAAAGTCACAGCCTGTTCGCCTTTAAAGGCGCTGGTCGGTGCTGAAACCGATGAAATATAGCGATAAGGTTCTATATTGGAGCTTAGCTGCAAAACTTGAACATTTCGCGCAAGTGTGGCTTTTTGCGCCATTCTAACGGCAGATTGCCAGCATTCTGATCGAATGATCTGAAATCATTCCTTGAATCGCCTTCTTAGGATTTATGTCTAAATGACTGATGCAACATCGAAAAACCGCAACTATCCGGACTATCGCTTCGCCGTTGCGCCGATGATCGATTGGTCCGTCAGACATTGCCGGTATCTTCACAGGCTCTTTTCGAAGCGTGCATTGCTTTATACGGAAATGGTTGTGGCGGATGCGGCGATCCATGGTCCGCGCGAACGTTTGCTCGGTTTCGATGCGGCAGAACACCCAATCGCCTTGCAGTTGGGCGGGTCTGACCCAGCCAAGCTTGCAGAAGCGGCGAAAATCGGGATCGGCTTTGGTTATGATGAGATCAACCTGAATGTCGGCTGCCCATCAGACCGCGTCCAGTCGGGTACATTTGGCGCTTGCCTGATGCAGACGCCCGAAATCGTGGCGCGTTGTGTCGAGGCGATGAAAAACGTTGTTTCTGTTCCGGTCACGGTCAAGTGCCGTATCGGCGTCGACGATCAGGACCCGGAAGTGGCGCTGGATGCGCTCGCTGATCTGGCGCTTGCCGCCGGAGCCGACGCCCTGTGGGTGCATGCACGCAAGGCATGGCTAAAAGGTCTGTCTCCGAAGGAAAATCGTGAAATCCCGCCACTCGATTATGATCGCGCCTATCGGTTGAAGGCCCGTCTCGGCGATGTTTTCGTTGGCATTAACGGCGGTATTACCACGCTCGATGACGCCAAAACCCATCTGGAACATATGGATGGGGTGATGCTCGGGCGCGCCGCCTATCACAATCCCGCCTTGCTGGCGGAAGTGGATGCCCGTCTGTTTGGCGATGACCCCGTCGCTGTTGATATGGCGGATATTATCGAGGCCATGTGCGAGTATACCGACCGGCATATCGCATCGGGCGGCAGGCTTTCGAATGTGAGCCGCCATATGGTGGGTCTGTTCAGTGGCTTGCCGGGCGCTCGCCGCTGGCGTCAGATGCTATCCACCGACGCGACAAAGCCTGGCGCGAACAGCGATGTGTTGCGTGAAGCCTATGCCGCTGTAGCCGAGGCCAGTGCCGAAGCGGCTTAATCGATCAGGATCAACTGGTCGCCACGTACCGTAAAGCCCCCCAGCGTTTGCAGAAAATTCATCCCGAGCAGACTACCGGTCATCAGACCTTCCTTGGTGACCATGGCGCGAATGTTTTGGCGCTCGATGTCGCCGATCTGCAAGTTCGCGATGGTTATGCTTGCGGCGGAAGCGGTGCCATTGGCTGTCATCACCGGCACATTATAGTTCAGTGACGCTGTATCAAGGCCTGCGCGCTCCGCGTCTTCCTGTGACAGAACAACCGAAGAAGCGCCCGTATCGACCAGAAAATGCACGCGCGCGCCGTTGACGCGGCCATTCACTTCGAAATGGCCGTTGGAAGCCTTGGCAAGTGTGACTGTTACAGCGCCTTCGGCGTTTCGCCCGGAAATCGGACTGCCGGGGATAAGGCCTGCGGTGATCCGGCTTGCAGCGTCCTGAAGATCGTAGCGATACTGATAGCCCGCGACGAGACCGAGAATAATCACCGCCCAGACGGCCATATTGCGCGCGAAATCCGAAAGCTTGATGCCGGAGCCGAGCAGACCGGCAGCGAGAACCACGCCCCATATGCCGAGATAGGCTGCACGGGCGAAGACATCATTGTCGAGCCCCAGCGTGGTACCGCTGTCATTGTTGGACATCAGCAACAAAGCGACGATTGCGACGGCGGCAATAACGAGCCAGAAAAAGCGCCCCATCAGCCTACTTTCTTTTCAATGAGAATTTCATGCCGGTCGGGCAGAAGCGATAGTACCGTGATTTGCTCTTCGGCGGTCATGCGCGACCAGCGCGTAATTTCATCGAGCGTGCGCGCGCAACCCAGACAAAAGCCGGTTTCAGCGTCCATCGTGCATATCAATATGCAGGGTGATTTGATTGTCGCCGTGTTCATGAGTGAAATGTGGTTGCATTACAGGGTCATGACAAGCCCGATTAACACAGCAAGGGAAGCGATTTGTTGCGCAGCGCCCAAGGTGTCGCCGGTCTGTCCGCCGATTTTCGACATGCAAAGCCGGGCAAAGCCGACAAGCAGCAGCGTCACAAGAACAAGTGTGTTGATCACCGACAGGACGCCGCCGGAAGGGATCAGCCCGACCGCCATGATGACGAAACCGAGTGCCGCGCCGCAAACCACTGTTTCCCAGCTCGGCGCGCCAACGCTGTCGGCAAGTCCACCGGGACGGGCTGATGGCAGGCTATGCCAGAAGGCGAGCATGGCAGAGCGGCTTGCCGCTTCACTGGCGATCAGCGCAAGCAGGGCATAGCCGGGACCCGCGCGCTCCATAATGGCTGTCAGCAGAGAAACCTTGATGCCGACCCAAATGATGAGTGTGAGTGCGGCGAAAGTGCCGATGCGGGAATCCTTCATAATGTCGAGGCGACGCTCCGGCGTCGCTCCGCCGAAGAAGCCATCGGCCGTGTCGCCAAGCCCATCTTCATGCAATGCGCCGGTCATAGCCGCTAGTACGCCAACTGCGATAAATCCGCAGGCGAGGGCAGGCAGATGCAGAGAATTGGCGATTATCAGCGCGATGCCAGCAAGCAGGCCCAGCACCGCACCGGCAAGTGGAAATGCGCGTGCATTGCGTAGCAGCGAATCGTCCGTGTTCTCGAACCAGCTTGGCGGAAGCGGAAGGCGGCTCAGAAAGCCGAGCGACCGGATTGTATCGCCTATGAAACCATTTCGCTGCAAATGACTGCTCCGCAACACTTTATCGCCCATAGGACTATTTAGGGCTCGCGATATTTCGCCTCAAGGGCCATCGGCTCGAAGAGGTGATTTGAAAAATTGTGTGAGTGCTTATAGGACGTGCCAAACAGATTTGCATCTCCCATGATCGATTGGACTGAACGATATGAGCGCCAGTGGCCTTCCCTTTGACGATTTTCGTGAACTGATCCGCAATCTGCCCGGTCCCGATCTGGGTGCTGAACGGGCAGTGCGCGAGCGCGAGGTAACTCTGACCAAGCCTGCCGGTTCGCTGGGACGTCTTGAAGACATCGCCGCCTGGCTTGCAGCCTGGACGGGCAAGCGCACGCCGCAGATCAATCGCCCGCTGGTCGCAGTTTTTGCAGGCAATCACGGCGTCACCGCCAAGAACATCACGCCGTTCCCGTCCAGCGTCACGGCGCAGATGGTTGAGAACTTCGCGGCAGGCGGTGCGGCGATCAACCAGATCTGCATTGCCAATGATCTTGGACTGAAGGTTTTCGATCTGGCGCTGGAACATCCGACTGCCGATATCACCGAAGAACCGGCCATGGATGAGCGCACCTGTGCGGCGACCATGGCATTTGGCATGGAAGCGATTGCCGGTGGCACCGATCTCCTCTGCATTGGTGAAATGGGTATCGGTAACACGACCATTGCGGCGGCGATTGCACTCGCATTGTTTGGCGGTACGGCGGAAGACTGGGTTGGACCGGGCACGGGCTCGACGGGCGATCTGTTGCAGCGCAAGCTTGCAGCGGTCCGTCAGGCGGTTGCCTTGCATCAGGCGCATCTGAAAGACCCGCTCGAAGTGCTGCGCCGCCTCGGCGGACGTGAAATCGCAGCCATGGCTGGCGCCATTCTGGCCGCCCGCATGGAAAAAATCCCGGTGATTATCGACGGCTTTGTGGCGTCTTCGGCTGCGGCCATACTCTATGCCGCAAATCCGGAAGCGATCGATCATTGCCTGTTTGGCCATGTCTCGGCTGAACCGGGCCATCGCTTGCTGCTTGCAAAACTCGGCAAGGAGCCGCTTCTCGATCTCGGCATGCGTCTCGGCGAAGGAACCGGCGCTGCCCTCGCTGCCAGCATCGTCAAGGCGGCTGCGCAGTGCCACAGCGGCATGGCCACCTTTGAACAGGCTGGCGTGGCTTCCGCAAAGCACTGATAAAAAGCTCAGCACAAAAAAGCCCGCCGATCGGCGGGCTTTTTTGTGAAGCTCGGTTCCAGTCAGTTCTCGATCGTCACGCGAACGGTGATCGTGTTGGAATTGACAGGCAGCGTCATGCGCATTCTTGCGCGTGGCTGCGAAAGGCGCTTGTTGCGGGCTGCGTGGCTAACCAGCAGGCCGACGAGATCACGGGTTTGAAACCCGGTGCCGCGGCGCACATCGGCAATTCGCAATGCGGCTTGCTTGAGTGTCTGCACCGAGAACAGCCCGCCGAGTGCAGGCGCACGGTTTTCTTCATGAGACCAGACGGTCTTCAGCGGTGGTTGTACGTAAGTGTCTTTCATATTGGACATCTCGAAACCCTCTACGCTTTACAAAATTCGGGTTTGAAGCTGTTGCGAGGGGCGAAAGTCCCCTCGCGCTTGATCAGTTGGCAACGGCATAGCAGCCGAAGCTCTTCTTCTTGAGAGATGCGCAGGCATCCCACGCAGCCTGCTTCGAGTTGAAGCCGACAAAACGGGCACGGTAGTAAGTGGCGTTGCCCTTGCTGAAGGTTTCCGTGTAGGGCGATGCACTGCGCAGCGCGCCACCGACAGACGAGGAAGCCTTGGCAAGCATGTCGCGCGCCTGGCCTTCGCTTGGCAGAGAACCGATCTGGATAGCCCAGCCGCCAGCTGATGGCGCCGAAGCGGTCGTGACCGGGTCAACATCCTGCTGCGATGCCTGAGCCTGCGCTTGGGCCTGCAACGTTCCCGATGGGATAGAGGCCTTTGGCGTCGGACGAACGGCTGCCTGGGCGGCAAGAGCGGCCGGACGGGCGGTCGGAGCGGCCAGAGCCAGCACCTGCGGCTGATCCGCATCGCCTTCACCGGATTCGTTATTGATCGTGTCGTTGACCGTTTCTACGCGTGCAACTGGAACAGGCGCCTGTTTCGCCTTCGGCAGATCGACGGCGGCAACGGTTTGCGGCACGTCATTCGTCGCGGCAATGAGGGCGTCTGTGCTGCGGCCACGTTTGGCCTGCGGCAGGTATTTGTTGATCAGCTGCGCCATATGGGCATCACGGCTTGCACCGGTATTGCCGCCCATGACAACGGCGACGATGCGGCGGCCATCGAGATTGACCGACGAAACGAGGTTGTAGCCGGAAGCATTGGTATAACCGGTCTTGATGCCGTCCACGCCTTCGATGCGGCCGAGCAGGCGGTTGTGACCATTGATGGTCTGACCGCGATAAACGAAGCTGCGGCGCGAGAAATAGGCGAATTCACGCGGGAAATGCTGACGCAGCGCAATGCCGAGAATCGCCATGTCGCGCGCTGTGGAATGCTGCGCCATGTTCGGAAGGCCGGATGCGTTGCGGAAAGTGGTGTTGCGCATGCCGAGACGACGCGCTTTGGCGGTCATCATCTGGGCAAAACGCTCTTCCGAGCCGCCAATATATTCGCCGACCGCGGTAGCCGCGTCATTGGCGGATTTGGTGACCATGGCGAGCGCTGCATCTTCGGCGCGAATGGTCTGGCCGGGGCGGAAGCCGATCTTTGTTGGCGGACGTGCGCGGGCATAAGCCGACACAGGGATCGGCGTATCGCGGTTGATGCGCCCGGCCTGCATGGCCTCAAACAGCATATAAAGCGTCATCATCTTGGTCAGCGAAGCGGGATAACGCTGCGCATCGGCATTCGCGGCAAAAAGCGTCTTGCCCGTGTTCGCATCGACGACGATTGCAGCATACCTGTCGCTTGCGGCAATAGCCGGTATCGTGGTGGAGGCTGTCGAACAGCCCGTCACGGTCGCGAGAAGGAGCGTAGCTTGCGCCGCTTTTTTCAGGGCATATGCGACTTTACTGAATGCCAAACGCACGATGATGACCTATCTGAATGCTGGCCTATGAGCTGGCCTTGCCGGAACTTTTATGCTGCGGCACAAAAGGCACACAGCGATCTAATTCCTCCACCCTAATGTCATCAGCGTTACCAATCCGTTTATGGTAAGCGTGTCGTTCATAATTATCCGAAATTTTTTTGGTCGCCCGATGTGGTTCCCACCTTTGATCACGCATTTATGAAGACCGTTTTGCGGCTTAACGGCATCTGTTCGGACAAAATGCGACGGTGGTTTTTTGCAGAAAGCGTTAGCAAACCGGGCCTTGACCTATATTAGTTGTGTCAAGGGGCTCGCTGGTAATAAGTCTCGGTTGCAAGTGCCACTGAAGGGCTTAAAATCAGCAGGAAAAGACCTACATATTGACGCAGGGCGGGGTCGGCAGATGGGCATTTGGGTACAGGTTTCATGAGGCATTTCAATACAATCATGCAAAGCAAGACCGATGGCGGGAACGGGCCGGATAACGGCACCGTTGTGGTCACGCGCACGCAGCCTAAAACCAAGAAGCCCAGCCTCTACCGTGTCCTGCTTCTAAACGACGACTACACCCCCATGGAGTTCGTCGTACATGTCCTGCAGCGTTTTTTCCAAAAAAGCCTTGATGATGCCACGCGCATCATGCTGCATGTTCACAATCACGGTGTTGGTGAATGCGGTGTATTTACATACGAAGTCGCCGAGACCAAAGTGAGCCAGGTCATGGATTTTGCCCGCCAGAATCAGCATCCGCTGCAATGCGTGATGGAGAAAAAGTGAGGTCATATGCCATCGTTCTCTCCCAGCCTTGAAAGGGCACTGCATCAAGCCCTGACAATCGCAAACGAGCGGCATCACGAATATGCTACGCTCGAACATCTTTTGCTTGCCCTGATCGACGATCAGGATGCGGGCGCAGTGATGCGCGCCTGCAACGTCGATCTGGACCACCTGAAGCGCGTCGTTACCGATTATATCGACCGCGAACTGGATAATCTCGTCACCGGCTATGACGAGGATTCCAAACCGACGGCCGCCTTCCAGCGCGTAATCCAGCGCGCAGTCATTCACGTCCAGTCGTCGAATCGTGAAGAAGTCACGGGCGCCAATGTGCTCGTCGCCATCTTCGCGGAACGGGAAAGCCATGCTGCCTACTTCCTTCAGGAACAGCAGATGACCCGTTACGACGCCGTGAACTATATTTCGCACGGCATTTCCAAGCGTCCACAGAGCGGCGAAACCCGTTCGCCCCGCGGCGCTGAAAATCCGAGCGAAGAGCAACGCCCCGGCGTGGAGCAGGAAGAGGGACCGAAGAAGAAGCAGGACGCCTTGTCCGCTTACTGCGTCAACCTCAATGACAAAGCCAAAGCCGGTCGTATTGATCCGCTGATCGGTCGCGACAGCGAAATCAGTCGGACGATTCAGGTCCTGTGCCGCCGCTCGAAGAACAACCCGCTTTATGTGGGTGATCCCGGCGTCGGCAAGACGGCCATTGCCGAGGGTCTCGCAAAGCGTATCGTGGAAGGGCAGGTTCCTGAAGCGCTCGCCGACGCGACGATTTTCTCGCTCGACATGGGCACGCTTCTGGCTGGTACGCGCTATCGCGGTGACTTTGAAGAACGTCTGAAGCAGGTCGTGAAGGAACTCGAAGAGTTTCCGGGCGCGGTTCTGTTCATCGACGAGATTCATACGGTCATCGGAGCCGGCGCGACTTCGGGCGGTGCGATGGATGCATCAAACCTGCTCAAGCCTGCGCTTTCTTCCGGCGCGATCCGTTGCATCGGGTCGACGACCTATAAGGAATATCGCCAGTTCTTCGAGAAGGATCGGGCCCTTGTGCGTCGTTTCCAGAAGATCGACGTCAATGAACCGTCGATCCCGGATGCGATTGAAATCATGAAGGGGCTGAAGCCTTACTTCGAGGATTTCCACAAGGTCAAATACACGGTCGACGCCATTAAGTCGGCGGTGGAATTGTCCGCGCGCTATATTTCGGATCGCAAGCTGCCCGACAAGGCGATTGATGTGATCGACGAAACCGGTGCGAGCCAGATGCTTTTGCCGGAAAACAAGCGCAAGAAGACCATCGGCGTAAAGGAAATCGAAGCGACCATCGCGACGATGGCCCGCATTCCGCCGAAGTCCGTTTCGAAGGATGACGAACTGGTCCTGTCGCATCTCGATGCGGAGCTGAAGCGTGTCGTCTATGGTCAGGATCTGGCTATCGAAGCGCTATCGGCCTCGATCAAGCTGGCCCGTGCGGGTCTGCGTGAACCGGACAAGCCAATCGGCTCCTATCTGTTCTCCGGCCCAACCGGCGTGGGTAAGACGGAAGTTGCCAAGCAGCTTGCTGCTTCGCTCGGCGTGGAGCTTCTGCGTTTCGACATGTCGGAATATATGGAGCGCCATACGGTTTCGCGGCTCATCGGCGCGCCTCCAGGCTATGTCGGCTTCGACCAGGGCGGTCTTCTGACCGATGGCGTCGATCAGCATCCGCATTGCGTGCTGCTGCTTGATGAAATCGAGAAGGCCCATCCGGACCTCTACAACATTCTGTTGCAGGTCATGGATCATGGCTCGCTGACTGACCATAACGGCAAGAAGATCGATTTCCGCAACGTGATCCTGATCATGACCACCAATGCCGGTGCGTCGGATATGGCCAGAGCGGCAATTGGCTTCGGCTCCACGCGGCGTGAAGGCGACGATATGGAAGCGATCAACCGGCTGTTCACGCCGGAGTTCCGCAACCGTCTCGATGCGATCATTCCCTTCGGTCCGCTGCCGGTTCCGGTCATTCATCAGGTCGTGCAGAAGTTCGTTCTTCAGCTGGAAGCACAGCTTGCCGAACGTGGTGTCACCTTCGAACTGACCGAAGGCGCAATCGCATGGCTTGCCGACAAGGGCTATGATGAGCGCATGGGTGCACGCCCGCTCGGACGTGTCATTCAGGAGCATATCAAGAAGCCGCTGGCTGATGAAGTGCTGTTCGGAAAGCTCAAGCACGGCGGCACGGTGCGCGTCGACGTGATCACCAAGGCAGACGGCAAGACCGACCTGTCACTGGAATCCGTTGCCGAGCAGCCTGTGAAGCCGAAGAAGGACATTCCGGCGGAGAAGAAGATTTCTCCTCGTCGGAAGGCCGCACCGAAGAAGGCTGAAAAGGAAAAGGTTCTCGCCGGTAAGGACGAACCAGCTCCTAAGCCAGCCGCCAAGGCGGCGCCGAAAGCTTCGACTGCCAAGTCCTCGGTACCGAAAGTACCGCGCAAGAAGTAAAGCCTGATAAGGCGGCCCCTCTTCGGAGGGGCCGTTTTTGTTTATGGGGGAATATGCAGTTCAAAATTCGACCGGCCACGCCGTCTGATATGCCGCGTATAACGCATGCCAGAACTTCGGTAAGAGAAAACCATCTGTCTGTAGAACAAATGGCCGATATGGGGATTACTGAAGTAAGCGTCTCAGAAATGATTCAGACGTCTCTTTGCTGTTGGGTCGCTCTATACGACAATGAGATTGTCGGTTTTTCGATGATTGATAACGCTGAAGGTTCGCTTTTTGCGGCATTTGTTCTTCCGGACCATGAAGGTAAAGGCATCGGAAAGCGGTTGGTGCAAATCGCAGAGCAAGAACTTGTTCAAGCGTCACGCGCTGATTTGGCTTGAGACAGGAGCGTCAACGCGAGCTGCTGGCTTCTATCGGAGCATGGGGTGGGGGAACGATAAGACTGTCGGGCCTGACTACATTCGCCTCGAAAAGCGGCGGGCGTCTGAAGGTGGTCTTTCTTGAAGTGGCGCTTACCGCGTTAGAATTTTGTTTTAACGCACCTTGTCACCCGAAAACCATTTCACACTTTTCGGTATGCATTCTAACGTGTCTCCATGCCAGCGACTCAACTTCCCGATCAGCCTCCGCAACAGGACGTGACTTCAGCGCATAGCGGTCAGCATTTTCGCTGGTTCCTGCGTGGTTGTGGGCGCATTTTCAGCATTCCTGCCATATTGCTGATGAGTTCGTTTGTCGGCTTTGCCGGACTTGCCATTGAAAGCGGCATCTCGGTCGGGCAGGCGGTGTTTATGACGCTGACCATCTGGGCGCTACCGGCCAAGGTCGTGCTGATTGGCGCTATCAGCGCCGGCGCGACATGGCCAGCCGCCGCACTCGCTGTCGGCCTGTCGTCGGTGCGGCTTATGCCGATGGTGGTGGCGCTTCTGCCGGAACTCAAAGGACCGAAAACGCGCAAGCTGACACTGGCGGCGCTGTGCCATTTCGTGGCGGTCACGGCATGGGTCATGGCGATGGAGGAGTTGCGCAACATTCCGCGCGACATGCGCACCAGCTATTTCGCCGGAATCGGTTCGGTTCTGGTTGGCACCAATGCGTTGGTCGTCGCCATTGTCTATATGCTGTCGTCGTCGTTCCCGCCGGTTGTGTTTGCTGCACTTTTCCTGCTCACGCCGATGTATTTTCTAACCTCGCTCTGGCGGTCAGCGCGCGAACGGGCAGGGCAGGTCGCCATGGCGTCCGGCCTGCTGCTTTTTCCGGTCTTTCACCAGTTCATGCCGGGATATGACTTGCTCTGCACCGGCATTGTCGGCGGACTGATCGCCTTCGGCTTTCACCGGAAACGCAGCTTGGCGAAGGAGGAGGCGCTATGAACTGGAACAGTTTCGACAGCTGGTGGTGGCCGTTCGTCTTCATCATACTGGCGGGATCGCTGCCAACCTATATCTTTCGCGTCATGGGCGTGATCGTTGGCGGGCGGGTGCGCGAGGATTCCGAGCTGCTCGTACTGGTGCGATGCATCGCAACGGCGCTGGTCGCAGGCGTGATTGCGCAGCTTATCCTTTATCCGAACGGTGCTCTTGCCGATTCGCCGATCTGGTTGCGGGTCGGAGCAGCCGGTGCAGGATTTGCCGCTTATCTGATGGCCGGCAAGCGTCTGCTCGTCGGTATCGCGGTCGCGGAAATCCTGCTGGTTACCGGGTTGCTGACGCTCTAAAACGGAGACTTATCAGAGCGCTGCGCGAATTTTCTCAGCATTTGCTGAAAGAACGGCGGGGTCTTCCATCTGGCCGGTATGCGGCTTGAGAGCAACGCCTTCAAAACGCGGAATGACATGGAAATGCAGATGATAGACGGTCTGGCCGGAAGCCGGTTCGTTGAACTGCATGACGGTGACGCCATCGGCATTAAACGCCTTCTTCACCGCCTGTGCGATTTTCTGCACGGTTCCGATCACGATAGCCAGCGTCTCGGGCTTGGCGTCGAGCAGGTTGCGCGACGGTGCTTTCGGCACGACCAGCGTGTGGCCGGTGCCCTGCGGCATGACATCCATGAAGGCGACGACATCGTCGGTTTCGTAGACGCGGGTGGACGGAATTTCACAGCGCAGGATTTTTGCGAAGATGTTGTTGTCGTCATAGGTGGCAGACATGCGATTCTCTCCAATGCTGGAATTCGCCCAAATCTGACCGCATGGAGCGCATTTAGGCAAGCTTCGTTGGATCAGTCTTCATGGCGATAGGGGGTATGTTCCTCCAGCGCCTCGTGAATTTGTTCAACCTCGCGCCGTTCCCGATCAAGATAGTCACTCACGGCATCCCGAAAACTTTCATTGACGATGTAATGCGCGGAATGGGTGGTAACAGGCACATAGCCGCGCGCGAGCTTGTGTTCGCCCTGCGCGCCTGCTTCCACCACGCGCAGCTTGCGCTCAATGGCGAAATCGATGGCTTGGTGATAGCAGACCTCGAAATGCAGGAAGGGGTGATCTTCGATACAGCCCCAGTGCCTGCCGAACAGCCTGTCGCCGCCGATGAAATTGATGGCGCCTGCGATATAGCGCCCGGCGCGTTTCGCCATGACCAGCAGAATATCCTCTGCCATAGTTTGGCCGATCAGCGAATAGAACTGGCGGTTGAGATAGGGGCGGCCCCATTTGCGGCTGCCTGTATCCATGTAGAACGCAAAAAAATCGTCCCAGACCGCTTCCGTCAGGTCGCTTCCGGTCAACCACTCTATTTCAATGCCGTCGGACAAGGCTTCACGCCGCTCCTTTTTGAGCGCTTTGCGTTTGCGCGAAACAAGCTCACTCAGGAAGTCATCATAATTGGAAAAGCCGTTGTTTATAAAATGAAACTGCTGGTCCGTCCGATGGAGGAAGCCTGCGCGCTCAAGCGCTGCGATTTCGTCGGGCAGGGCAAAGGTCACATGAGCCGAAGATACGCCTGCTTGGTCCGTCAGCTCGCGCAAGCCGCCCGCCAGCGCCAGCCGCACAGCTTCGTCGTCATAGGCGATATGGTTGAGCAGACGCGGTCCGGTTGCAGGCGTGAAGGGAATCGCTGCCTGAAACTTCGGGTAGTAACGCCCGCCTGCGCGTTCAAATGCATCCGCCCAGCCGTGATCGAACACATATTCGCCTTGGCTGTGGCCCTTGAGATAATTCGGCACGACGCCGAGCAACTCGCCACGACTATTTTCGAGGCGAAGATGGCGCGGCAGCCAGCCCGATTTTCGAGAAACGGAACCGGACTCTTCCAGAGCGGACAGGAAAGCGCGGGTTGTAAAAGGATTATAGTTCGCATCCTGCCGGGAAGCCCCGGCAAGACTGCTCCACTCGTCTTCTGTAAATTCGCTGATATTTTCAACGATGCGAAGAACGAAGCTTTCTTCACTGTGCGGATCTTCGTCGTTCACCGCAAATCCTTTGTTGTCAGGCGACCAGTGCGCGCGGATCGAACCCTTCGAACGTTATCTGTTCGACATTGAGTTCGCTGTACTTTTGCATCTCGCGGTCACGGACAGTCCAGCTGATGACTGGCATATGCAGCTTTTCCCGCACGAAGGTGACGAACGGGTTCGGCAGATGGTGCACATTATAGGATACGAAGGAAATGCCATGCGCGAGCATGGAGAAATGCGCTTCGAAATTCTGCGGGCGCGTGCCTTCCGCAGTCAGCCCGCCCGGAATGCCCGGCGCGTCGCTTGCAAAGCGGCGGATCAGGTGATGGTCGAACGACATGATGGCGGCTTCGCCCTTGTATCCGGCGAGTTCACGCGCAACGGCTGCGACCAGCCCATCGTCACGACCTTCGATGCCTTTCAGCTCGATCACCAGTGGAACACGACCATCGACCAGATCGAGCATCTGGCGAAGCGTCGGTACACGCTCTTCAGTGCCGCCGACATGAAGCGCGGTTGCTTCAGCCAGCGTCAGATCGCTGATACGGCCCTCGCGCCCTGCAAGGCGTTGCAGGTCGTCATCATGGAAAACGACCACGCCGCCGTCTTTCGTCAAATGCACATCGCATTCGATGGCAAAGCCAGCCTTGGCGGCAGCTTCAAAGGCAGCCAGCGTGTTTTCCCAACGGGTCTTGTTCAGATCATGCAATCCGCGATGCGCTATTGGGCGCTTTGCGAGCCATTCGATAGAGGACATTATGCAACCTCGATAATCGCTTCGACTTCAACCGGTGCGTTGAGCGGCAGGCTGGCGACGCCGACAGCGGATCGCGCATGTTTGCCTGCATCGCCCAGAACGGCGACGAGCAGATCCGACGCGCCATTGGCGACGAGATGCTGTTCAACGAAATCGGCCGTCGATGACACGAAAACAGTGATCTTTACGATGCGCTTGATCTTTTCAAGATCGCCGAGTGCGGCCTTGGCCTGTGCGAGAATATTCACGGCGCAAGCGCGCGCAGCAACCTGACCATGGGCAACCGTCAATTTGTCGCCAACCTGGCCAGTGTGCACAAGTTTGCCATTTTCCAGCGGCAGCTGGCCAGACGTGAGCAAAAGCGAGCCTGTTTCAGCAAAAGGAACGTAGTTTGCGGCAGGTGCAGCCGCTACCGGCAGGGATATACCCAGATTTTTCAGGCGGCTTTCGATCGTGTCGGTCATTGCATTAATCCTTGCTTGCAAAGGGACTTCTCCGTCAACCTATAGGCAGAATCGGTGAAGCTTTTGGGAAGGGTGCGTTTTTTGCCTCGCTTCCGCCACGAGTTTTTTTATCATGCTTGTCAACTCATCGGGAGATTCATGTATGCGTTTTTTGAAGCCGGGTTTTAAGGTTGCTGTAGCTGCAAGTGGAACCGCTGCCTGTGTGTGGGCTGGACTTGCGAGCGTGGCCCAAGCGGCTTCGACTGTAACGCTGGTGCCGCACCGTGCCGTTTATGACCTGACACTGGACCGTGCCGATGAAAAGTCGGGAATCAGTGGCCTGACCGGGCGCATGGTTTACGAGTTCAACGGATCGGCCTGCGAAGGCTATACGACCAACTTCCGTTTCGTGACCCGCATCGACATGGAAGAACAACCGCAGCGCGTGACCGATCAGCAGACGACGACGTTTGAAGGCAATGACGGCAAGAGCTTCCGTTTCGTCAATAAAACCTTCGTTGATAAGGATCTCGTCAAGGAAGTGCGCGGCGATGCCAAGCTTGAAGGCGGCAAGACCGTTGTGGAACTTTCGAAGCCGAAAGAAAACAAGATTGATCTGCGGGCAACGCAGTTTCCCACCCAGCATATGGAAGAGCTGATCGGCAAGGCGGAAGCGGGCGAGAAGTTTTACCAGACCTCGCTGTTCGACGCCTCTGAAGATGCCGACCGCGTGGTCGCCACCACGGTAGTCGTTGGCAAAGGGCAGAATCCAGCCGATGACGAAACCAAGTTCATGGGCAAATTTTCCAAGGATCCGGTCTGGCCAGTGACCATTGCCTATTTCGATGACAAGGAAAAGCAGGACGGACTGCCGATCTATCGCATCAACTTCAAACTTTACCGCAACGGCATTACCCGTGACCTCACCATGGACTATGGTGACTTTGCCATGCGCGGTAAGCTTGTGAAGCTCGATGTATTCGACAAGGCTGATCAGAAGGCCAGCTGCAAGTAGTAAATGTAAAGTGACATATATTTATATGAAGGCTACAATGCATTGCATTGTATCCTTTTTATTTATTTAATGGATTTTTATATGAGAAAGATACTGTTTGCATTGCTGTTATCTTTTCTTGGCGTTTCTTTTCCGTAGATTTTCATTCTTGGGATAATTATATAAGCCAGTAATCCGACCGTGGGCGCTGAAACGCTTTCATCCTGCGGACGGATTGCGGTATATTGGCCAAACGACTTGCAATTCATGGCGTGATCGGTTAACAGCGCGCCTATTCCACACACGGGATTGGGCTTTTGTCGGGAGAAATCCGGCAAGAACCTCCGGTGGCGAGCAATCGCCTCAGCCCGTGGAGGTTAAACCGGAAAAGGAAAATAAAGATGGCATTGCCTGATTTCAGCATGCGCCAGCTTCTGGAAGCTGGTGTTCACTTCGGCCACCAGACCCACCGCTGGAACCCGAAGATGGCGCCTTTCATCTATGGCGCTCGTAACAACATCCACATCATGGACCTGTCCCAGACCGTTCCTCTGCTGCACAACGCGCTGAAGATCGTTTCGGACACCGTTGCTCGCGGCGGTCGCGTTCTGTTCGTCGGCACGAAGCGTCAGGCTTCGGACATCATTGCCGATGCAGCAAACCGTTCGGCTCAGTACTACGTCAATGCCCGCTGGCTCGGCGGCATGATGACCAACTGGAAGACGATCTCCAACTCGATCCAGCGTCTGCGCAAGCTCGACGAACTTCTGGCTGGCGAAGGCCAGGGCTTCACCAAGAAGGAACTTCTGAACCTTCAGCGTGAGCGTGAAAAGCTTGACCGCGCACTCGGCGGTATCAAGGACATGGGTTCGGTTCCTGACCTGATCTTCATCATCGACACCAACAAGGAAGCAATTGCTATCCAGGAAGCCAAGCGTCTTGGCATTCCGGTTGTTGCTGTGATCGATTCGAACTGCGATCCGGACCAGATCGACTACCCGATCCCGGGCAACGACGACGCCGCACGCGCCATCTCGCTCTATTGCGATCTGATTGCACGCGCTGCTCTCGACGGTATTGCTCGCCAGCAGGGCGCAATGGGCATCGACATCGGTGCACAGGCTGAAGCTCCGGTTGAGCCAGCTCTCGAAGCTCCGGCTGAAGGCGCTTAATCAGCGCATGATTTCATCCATCCGTCATATCTCTGATAGAGGCGGATGGATAATCTCGTTTCATTCCGGCGCAAGGCGTGATTCCGAAGCACGTTTGACGGTTTTCGGACAAAAACACGCTACGTCAAAATAGCGCCGGTTCAAAGTTGGCACACCCATTCGGTGTGCCTTCGCTTTCGTGAAAGGCGACACAATGAGCATTTCCGCATCTCAGGTTAAAGAACTCCGCGAACTGACCGGCGCTGGCATGATGGACTGCAAGGCTGCTCTTGCAGAAACCAATGGCGACGTCGAAGCTGCTGTCGATTGGCTGCGCGCCAAGGGCATTGCAAAGGCTGACAAGAAGGCTGGCCGTACGGCTGCTGAAGGTCTGGTTGGCGTTGCATCTTCCGGCAACAAGGCTGTTGTCGTTGAAGTCAACTCCGAAACCGACTTCGTTGCCCGCAACGACGCTTTCCAGGATCTGGTTCGCAAGATCGCTCAGGCTGCCCTGGCAACCGACGGTTCGACCGAAGCTGTGGCCAACGCCAATGTCGACGGCAAGTCCGTCACCGAAACTGCCAAGGACGCAGTTGCAACCATCGGCGAAAACATCAGCTTCCGTCGCTCGGCTGCCCTCAGCGTTTCGCAGGGTACCGTTGCAACCTACATCCACAACGGCGTTGCTGACGGTCTCGGCAAGCTCGGCGTTCTGGTTGCTATCGAAACCGCTGGTGATGCAGAAGCTGCAAACGCATTCGGTCGTCAGGTTGCCATGCACGTTGCTGCTATCAACCCGCTCGCGCTGACCGCTGAAGACGTTGATCCGGCTGCCGCTGAACGCGAAAAGTCGATCTTCATCGAGCAGGCTCGTGAATCCGGCAAGCCGGACAACATCATCGAAAAGATGATCGAAGGCCGTATGCGCAAGTTCTACGAAGAAGTCGTTCTTCTTTCGCAGGCTTTCGTCATCAATCCGGACCTGACGGTTGCAGCTGCCCTCAAGGAAGCTGAAGAGACCATCGGCGCTCCGGCCAAGATCGTCGGCTTTGCCCGCGTCGCTCTCGGCGAAGGCATCGAAAAGGAAGAAAGCGATTTCGCTGCTGAAGTCGCTGCTGCTGCCAAGGGCTAATCAGCTCTTTCTTCCTCCGAAAGCGACTTTCTGCTTTCAGAACAGGCTTTAGCCTGAAAAGGCTTTTGATTATGAAGGGCATCGCGTGACAACGCGGTGCCCTTCGTGTATCGGAACCCAACACAATCACTTTATTTCGATCAGCGGAGAGCATTCCATGTCCGGCAAGCCCGCCTACAAGCGCGTCCTTTTGAAAGCCTCGGGCGAGGCATTGATGGGCAGTCAGGGTTTCGGCATCGATGTTTCCGTCGCAGACCGGATCGCCAACGATATCAAGCAGGCCCGTCTGCTGGGTATCGAAGTCGGCGTGGTGATCGGCGGCGGCAATATTTTTCGCGGTGTAGCGGTGGCGTCCAAGGGCGGCGACCGCGTGACCGGCGACCATATGGGCATGCTGGCGACGGTGATCAATTCGCTGGCGCTGCGCACTTCACTGCACAAGATCGGCGTTGATGCCGTTGTTCTCTCCGCCATAGCAATGCCTGAAATCTGCGAGAGCTTCTCGCAGCGTCAGGCTACGGCCTATATGGACGAGGGCAAAGTGGTGATTTTCGCAGGCGGCACGGGCAATCCGTTCTTCACGACCGACTCTGCTGCTGCGCTGCGCGCGGCGGAAATCGAAGCGGATGCGCTGTTGAAGGGCACGCAGGTTGACGGCATCTATTCGGCTGATCCGAAAAAGGACCCGACCGCGACGCGTTTCGACACGCTCACCCACAAGGAAGTTCTCGATCGCGGCCTTGCTGTCATGGATACGGCTGCCGTCGCCCTTGCGCGCGAGAACAACATTCCGATAATAGTCTATTCCATCCATGAAAACGGCGGCTTGGCCGAAATTCTGCAAGGCAAGGGACGCTGCACGATCGTTTCCGACAATTGATCAACGATGATCGTTCACATGTCTTGCTGCGTATCGAAGGAGAATATGCATGAGTGATGCTTTTGACATCAACGACCTGAAACGCCGCATGGAAGGCGCAGTCAATTCTTTGAAGCACGATCTGAACGGTCTTCGCACCGGCCGTGCTTCCGCCAGCCTGCTTGAGCCGATCACCATCGAAGCCTATGGCGCAACGATGCCGATCAATCAGGTTGCCAATATCACTGTTCCTGAATCGCGCATGCTTTCGGTTTCCGTCTGGGACAAGAGCATGGTTGGTGCTGTCGAACGCGCTATTCGCGATTCCGGTCTGGGCCTTAACCCGATCACCGATGGCATGACGCTGCGTATTCCACTGCCGGAGCTGAACGAACAGCGCCGCAAGGAGCTGGTCAAGATCGCGCATCAATATGCCGAGCAGGGCCGCATCGCCGCTCGTCACGTCCGCCGCGATGGCATGGACACGCTGAAGAAGCTGGAGAAGGACGGCGACATCAGTCAGGATGACAGCCGGGTTCTGTCCGAAAAAGTGCAGAAGCTGACCGACGACACCATTGCTGAAATGGATAAGGTCGTTGCCGTCAAGGAAGGCGAAATCATGCAGGTTTAGTGCGGTAAATCCGAAATTCGCGTATCTCGCAGCGGGGTTGCGAACGAATTTCGGATTTAAAGCCACACTAGCAATACACAGACTCTGGTGTGGCCTACGAATTTGAAGTCCCGTAACGTGGATGCCATGTTAATAACGGGGAACTTCAAATTCATCACACCATGACCTGCGTGATTATCGTATAGGGAGAGCCAGGAATGTCCGATCCGCGCCACATCGCCATTATTATGGATGGCAATGGCCGTTGGGCGAAGGCGCGTGGTTTGCCACGCAGCGCCGGGCATCGTGCTGGCGTTGAGGCTTTGCGCGAAACGGTGCGGGCGGCAGGTGATCGCGGTCTTGGCTATCTCACGCTTTTTGCGTTTTCTTCCGAAAACTGGTCGCGGCCGAGCGGTGAGGTCAATGACCTGCTCGGTCTGCTCAAACTGTTCATTCGCCGCGACCTTGCCGATCTTCATCGTAACAATGTGAAGGTTAGCATTATTGGCGAGCGGGAAGGGCTGACCGACGATATTCGCGGGTTGCTCACCGAGGCGGAAACTCTGACCCGCCGCAATACCGGCCTCAATCTGGTGATTGCCTTCAATTACGGTTCACGCGACGAGATCGTCCGTGCGGTCAAGAGCCTGGCGCGCGATGTTGCTGCCGGTCTTCTGGACCCGTCGTCGATTTCTTCCGAGCTGATCTCGGCCAATCTCGATACTGCTTCCATGCCCGACCCGGACCTCATCATCCGCACCAGCGGTGAGATGCGTCTGTCGAATTTTCTGCTTTGGCAGGCTGCCTATGCGGAGTTCCTGTTTATGCCGGGGCACTGGCCGGATTTCCGTCCGGCAGATCTTGATGCTGCCTATGAAGTGTTCCGCCAGCGCGAACGTCGCTTTGGTGGCGTCGAGGCGCGGAGCAATCTTGAAACCAGCCTCGAAGATTGCGAAGAGGGCAGCCGGGCTATCGGGCAATAGATGTCATGACGGATCGTTTCGCTGCCATGCTTCTCTATTGCCGTGTTCCATCGCATCGCATGCCCTGACGCAGCGCAAGCCGAAAGGTCTCAATGTCCAATCTGCAAACCCGTATTCTCACCGCCATCGTGCTCGGCGCAGCGGCCTTATGGCTGACCTGGGTAGGCGGGTTGGGTTTCACGCTTTTCGCAATCGCTATCGGTCTGGCGATGTTCTACGAATGGACGGCACTCAGCGCCCCGCGTCAAACCTCGTTTTCCCGAATGCTCGGCTGGGCTTGGCTGGTTCTGACAAGCGTTCTTCTGATTCTGGATCGCAGCGCGTTGCTGACTATCGGTACGCTTCTGCTTGGAACACTGATTCTTCTCGCCACCCAGTGGAAAACCGGTCGGGCGTGGCCCGCAGCCGGGCTTTTCTATGCTGGCTTCTCGGCAATATCGCTGTCGCTGCTGCGTGGTGACGAACCTTTCGGCTTTACGGCCATTGTCTTTCTGTTCGCCGTCGTCTGGTCCACGGATATTGCAGCCTATTTCAACGGACGTGCCTTGGGTGGGCCGAAGCTGGCACCGCGTTTTTCCCCCAACAAGACTTGGTCAGGCGCCATTGGCGGTGCTGCAGCAGCTGTTGCAGGCGGCATTCTGGTCGCATCACTGGTGGCAACACCGGGCAGCTTGATCGTGCCGCTTCTGGCTCTGTTGCTTTCCATTGTTTCCCAGATCGGCGATCTGGCTGAATCCTGGGTGAAGCGCCAGTTCGGCGCCAAGGATTCGGGGCGTCTTCTGCCCGGCCATGGCGGAGTGCTGGATCGCGTCGACGGGCTTGTCGCCGCCGCCGCACTTCTATACCTCTTTGGTGCCGTGATTGCTGAGCCGGATGTGCCATCTGCAATCTTTTTCAGTTTCTAAGCGGCAGACGATTCGTAGAGTACGAGGATCGGCGCGCCAATCGAGGTCGCAGTCGATCAACGGGTGATTTGTAAGGAGTAGTGATTTGCAGGAGGCTCTGGCCTTTTTCTTTGGCGGTGAAAGCCTGCTTGTCGGGACAATCGTACCGTTCCTTTTCGTTCTTACAGTCGTCGTTTTTGTGCATGAGATGGGGCATTATCTTGTCGCACGATGGTGTGGCATTGGTGCGCAGGCCTTTTCGATCGGTTTCGGCCCCGAACTGCTCGGCTTTACTGATCGGCGTGGAACGCGCTGGAAGCTTTCTGCGATTCCGCTCGGCGGCTATGTGAAGTTCATCGGCGATGAAAGCGAAACCAGTTCGCCTGTCGGTGTGGATAGCACTGCGCTGAGCGAGGAAGATCGCAAGCGTGCGTTCCATACCCAGCCTGTGTGGAAGCGTGCGGCAACGGTTTTCGCCGGACCTGCTTTCAATATCATTCTGACGATTGTCATTTTCAGCATTTTCTTTGCGCTTTACGGCCGCCAGATCGCTGATCCGCTGATTGCAGGCGTACAGCCCAACAGCCCGGCCGCCGCGGCTGGTTTTGAACCGGGTGATCGCTTTATCAGCGTAGAGGGCGAGAAGATCACCACCTTTTCCGATGTGCAGCGCATTGTTTCGGGCCGGGCAGGTGACACGCTCGACTTTACGGTCGAGCGCGGCGGCAAGATGGTTGATCTCAAGGCGACGCCTGCGACTGTCGAGCGTGTAGACCCGCTCGGCAACAAGGTGAAGCTCGGCGCCATTGGCGTGGAGACCACCGAAGCGGTTGGTAATTTCCGCCGTATTGAATACGGCCCGCTCGAATCAGTCGGGCAGGCAGTGATGGAAACCGGTTTCATCATCAGCCGCACGGGTGAGTTTTTCACACGTTTCGCTTTTGGCCGTGAGGACAAGTGTCAGCTCGGTGGGCCGGTCAAAATTGCCAATATGGCGAGCAAGGCGGCGAGCGCCGGCTTTGATTGGTTGATACAATTGACGGCTATGCTCTCCATCGGGATCGGGCTTTTGAACCTGTTTCCCCTGCCGCCGCTGGATGGCGGGCATCTGGTTTTCTATGCTGTGGAAGCAATCAAGGGCAGCCCGGTGTCACCGGGAGCGCAGGAAATTTTCTACCGTATTGGATTCCTCCTTGTGATGGGATTTATGGGGTTCGTACTTTTCAACGACCTCTTTGCCTGCTAGATCAATTGCCGACTGGCTCAGGCAGCGGTCCTAGGAATTGAAATCTTGGGGGATGGCGATCTTGGGGTTATTGGCTTGACCGGCCTGTCCGGTTAGGCTGGCCGCAAAGAGACGACACCTTGTCCGACGGAGGCCGGGCAAGGTGTTAAACAGAAGTGAACATTGGGAGCGACGACCGGAAAAGCTAAGCAATCTGTTTACCATAACTCACAATTCGCGTGGCACGGATGCCACGCTTGTTGCCTAAGTAAACAGAATTTAACCGCAACGCTTGCTTGTATGGAAAAACCGGCTAATACGGTTGTATCTGTACGCATTTTTCTGGGTTAATCGTCCCGGGGACAGAAACGAAGGTTCGGAAAGCCTATGACGGCAAGTTCTAAATTCTTTGGCGCCGCGTCTGCGCTCGCCATGTCGGTGGCTCTAGTGGCTTCGGGTACTGCAGCGCTCTCGCTGGCATCCGTGAATGTCGCGGAAGCTGCCGTTGTGAGCCGTATCGACGTTCGCGGCAATACGCGTGTTGATGCGCAGTCCATTCGCGACAATATCGACATTCGTCCGGGTAAGGCCTTCACCAGCGCTGATATTGATGCTGCGGTGAAGCGTCTTTTCGCCATGGGCCTGTTTTCGGATGTTCGCATCAATCAGTCCGGCAGCACGCTCGTCGTGACCGTGAACGAACGTTCCGTGGTCAATAATGTCCTGTTCCAGGGCAACAAGAAGATCAAGGATCCTGATCTGACGCGCGCCGTCCAGCTGAAGCCGCGTTCGCCTTACGATGCGGCGACGATGGAATCGGACAAGGAAGCCATCAAGGCTGCCTATGCACATATCGGACGCAGCGATGCGACCGTGAATGCACGCACCGTCGATCTCGGTCAGGGTCGCGTCAACGTTGTCTATGAAGTCAACGAAGGCTCGCGCACCAAGATTTCCAATATCGAATTCGTCGGCAATCAGGCCTATAGCGGCCGTCGTCTGCGCGATGTCATCTCCACCAAGCGTTCGAACCCGCTGTCGTGGCTGACCCGTAATGACGTTTACGACGAAGGCCGTTTGCAGGCTGACGAAGAAACGCTGCGTCGCTTCTATTACAATCGCGGCTACGCGGATTTCCGCGTTGTTTCGTCGAATGCGGTTCTTGATCCGTCGACCAATGAATACACGATCACCATCACGGTCGATGAAGGTCAGCGTTATACCTTTGGTGATGTGAGCGTTGAAAGCACCGTTGATGGCGTTGATACCAACGCGCTCGGCGGTCTCGTGAAGACCCGTTCGGGTCGCGCTTATAGCGCCAAGGAAGTTGAAGATTCCGTTCTGGCTGTGACCGAAAGCGTTGCCGGTAGCGGTTATGCTTTTGCCAAGGTTGAGCCGCGCGGCGATCGTAACTTCGAAAACCGCACGATCTCGGTCGTTTACAGTGTCGATCAGGGTCCGCGCGCTTACATTCAGCGCATTGAAATCCGCGGCAACGACAAGACGCGCGACTACGTGATTCGTCGTGAGTTCGACATGAACGAAGGCGATGCCTTCAATCAGGTCATGGTGCAGCGCGCCAAGCGTCGTCTTGAAGCTCTGGATTTCTTCCAGACGGTCAATATCTCGACCGCTCCGGGCTCCGAGCCGGATCAGGTGATCCTGGTTGT
>NZ_JBQEPD010000017.1:0-86838 GCF_052045675.1 Brucella sp. 22210 | reverse complement strand
GCGCGACGGTCAGTCTGGTCGCCCGTCGTCATGGCATTGCGCCTAACCAGCTGTTCGCGTGGCGCAAGCTTGCATCGCAGGGTGCCTTGGTTGCCACCGCAGCCGAAGAGGAGGTTGTCCCTGCCTCGGAATACCGGGCGCTTCAGGCTCAGGTGAAGGAATTACAGCGCCTTCTGGGCAAGAAGACGATGGAAGGGGAAATTCTCAAGGAGGCCCTCGAAATCGCCAACGGCCCAAAAAAACGACTGCTGCACTCAATCTCGCTGCCGAAGGACGTTTTGCGATGAAGGCGCTATGCGAGACGTTAGGCGTTGCCCGGTCGAATATCGCTGCACGCGCCACAGGCACCCTTTCCAGAGCCCGAGGGAGACCTCCGCTTCCCGACGCTGATCTGGTTGCTCAGATCAAGGCGGTCATTGAAGAAATGTCGACCTATGGTTATCGGCGCGTTCATGCCATTCTGCGGCGCAAGGCCCGTGAACAGGGGCGTTCATGGCCGAACGCCAAACGTGTTTATCGCGTGATGAAGCGGCATGATCTGCTCCTTCAGCGCCATACCGGAGCTGCCGGTGAACGCAGACACGACGGGCAAGTCACCGTCGAGCGCTCCAATACCAGATGGTGCTCCGATGGCTTCGAGATCACGTGCGACAACAAGGAAAAGGTCCGCGTTGCATTTGCGCTCGACTGCTGTGATCGGGAAGCAATCGCTCATGTGGCCACGACAGAAGGCATCAAGAGCGAAGATGTACAGGACCTTGTCATCACGGCGGTAGAAAACCGCTTCGGGCGCATCAATATGCTGGCAGAGCCCATCCAGTGGCTTACCGACAATGGTTCATGCTTCATTGCGAAAAACACCGCGTCCCTGCTCCGGGATATCGGTATGGAACAGTGCAGAACACCAGTGCGCAGCCCGCAGTCAAATGGAATGGCTGAGGCTTTCGTCAAAACATTCAAGCGCGATTATGTCCGGATCAACCCGACGCCGGACGCCGAAACTGTCATGGCTCAACTGCCATCATGGTTCGAGCACTATAACAATCTTCACCCGCACAAGGCTTTAGGATATCAATCTCCACGAGAGTTCCTGAGCCGAAATGCTCAATCCTGAAAATGTCCGGTTTTTAAGGGGCAACTCCATCTCATCCGAACTTCTCAGCCCATTGGCGCACTGTCTAGTGGGTGACGATAATCCCTCAGTATGCCAGCATGCCTTCGGCCATGCGAAAGCTCAGCGGAGAGCGATGGCGGTAACAAAGCGAGGAGTAATTGTCGTGCATACCCTCTTATCCACCGTTGAGACTTACATCAAAGTTAAGATTATGGTGCCGGTTACGAACCAACGAGCTATAGAGCTGGAGAAAAAATATCGGACGAGGAGGCAGCGCAACGTCTTCCGTGAGGAATCGACACTCTTCAGGTCTGGCTCAAGAGTGCAAGCACCGGAGAGTTGATACAAAATAATAATAATATCAATGTAATATTGGGAACGAATGATTGCGTCTTCCGCTCTATACTCATTGAGTATCAGTAGCGAAAACCTCCGGTGATCAACGGCATAATGCGTCCCTACAAGGCTCTAAACAGCGGTCGATGTTGATACTACTCAAACACAAATAGGAGGACGCCATGCTATTTACCTCAGCAGGCCACGAGGCCGCACCCATTACTCTGCCCTTCATCGACATCAATAAGCATCTTGTATTCTTTGGGGTCGTCTCGATCATCATCAGAGCAGGCGTTTGGGTGATGAACTTTTCCCATCTCGTCTATGCATGCCCTTATTGCCGAATTGAGCGTACAGCGATCGGGCTTCTCAGCATAATGATACTTCTCCGGCCTCATATCAACGTTTTCATCGCTTGACATCTGTCGTTAGCAAGTGGTGGCTTCGGTTGCGGTGTTGCACTCATGCAGAACTTTACCTTCGGCTGACTGATGATGTTACAGGGTACGTTTGAGCTCCATAAGCCATGGATCGAGGACAGTTGGATTCTGTCTGCATGTGCCATGTTGATCTTGTCAGGCCAGATCGGGATCATTTTTGAATCCCGCCTTAACTTGCGGCGGGCTTGAGACGGAGAGGTGACCATGTCGGATAATAAGCCATTAGCTGTTGTCATTGGAGCAGGCGACTGCGCTCACGCGTCGTTTCTCTGATAACGGATACCGCGCAATCGCGATTGCATGGCATAACAATACGCTTCAGGCCGTCGTGAGAGACGTGCCTGAAGCGGTCGGAATAGCCCGCGATGTGACCGACCTCAAATCCGTTTCTGGTGCCTTTGCGGAGATCGAAGGCCGCTTTGGATCAGTCGACACAATACTTTTCAATGCAGTGACGGGGGTTTTCAGAGAACTGTTGGACACGAGCACAATGGATTTCGAACAAGCGTGGCGGGTGAATGCGATGGGTGCCTTTCTCTGCAAGGAATGGTTTCGCATCAACATGGAAGTAACTGGCCGGGATAATTTCATCATCGTCTGCGTGACGGCTTCGCATCGAGGCGGCAAGATGACCACTGCGTTTGCTGCTGCTAAAGCTACCCAACGCAGTTTAGCCGAGTCCCTCGCACGAAGCCTCTAGCCCATGGGGACCCATGTCGCGCTGATCATCATGGATGGCGTGATAGAGCCTTCACGGGCAACATCGCGCGCGCAGCAAGGCTCTGCGTTTCTGAGAAACACGACTTTTAACTTCAATGCGTTTGTAGAACCCGGTACGAGCAAGCTCTGCCAGCATCATTCTTATCGGCTTTATTGTGCATCTGGCTTAGTACGGCGTGTGCCTGACGGGCATCAATACAGACAATCGGCAAGCCACGCAGGCTGAGTTTGCCATCCGGCCCGTTTCCAGGACGACGCATCGGATATGCTCCAGTTCACTCATCAAGGCACGGTATATGTGGTGTCGGGATCGGTCGGCTTCTTATACGCAGAGTTGACCGTTCCGCTCAAAGTCGCATGGTCGACTGTTATGCCTCGCTCAGCCGCAACCTCCTGAAGCTCGCAATAGGAGACGGGGTAGCGCACGTAAAGGAAGACGGCATGCAAGATGATGCTTTTGGGAAAATGAGCCCCTTTGAAATCGACCGCCATCCGCTTCCGCCTCAATCAATTACAGACACTGACTGGGACACAACCTGACAGGCATAATATGTTTGCGACAGAACCGAAAGAACCCTTCAAGCAGGTATGCGTGGAGAACCATAAGAGGCTCTCCACCTTGCATCTAGCATCTAGCCTTTAGCTCCAGGCGTGAAGGGGCGGCTTCTCGTCGTTCAGGAAATACTTGCCGAGTATTGCATATTTCCAGCGCACCGGATCGTGCAGCGTATGGGTGCGGGCATTGCGCCAATGTCGGTCGAGCTGGTGCTCGGCTAGTGTTGACCGGGTACCGGCAAGCTCGAACAGCTTGTTCGTGGCAGCTATCGCAATTTCCGTCGATAATATCTTGGCTTCAGCCGTCACGATTTGTGCCTCTGCGACCGTCTCGGCATTAGGGTTGTCAATAGCGCGATCAATGGCATAACCCGCCTTTTCAAGCAGCGCCTGCGCGGCATGTAGACGTAGTGTAAGATCGCCAACTGCCTGAATCGTATAAGGATCATCCCATGCTTGATCGACACCACTATCTACCCAAGCGCGGCTCTTGGTCCGCACGAAAGAGACAGTTTCATCGATAGCTGCCCTGGCAATGCCCGTATCAACAGCAACCTGGATAATCTGGAAAATCGCTCCGTCGGCTGTCGGCACCTCATACCCCTTATAGCCCGGCACCAGATGGGTTTTTGGAACCTTCACATCATTGAGGATAACCGTTCCTGACAGCGTCGTGCGTTGACCGAAGGAAGACCAGTCATCAATGACAGTCAGGCCCGGAGCATCCCGTTCAGCAATTGCGTACCAGGCTCGACCTTGTTCATCGAGCGCCACGATCGGCACCAGATGGGCCAGCAAGGCACCCGACGAATAGAACTTTTGGCCGTTGACGATCACATGATCACCAGCATCGACGAATTTGGTCTCAAAATCCGCCGCACGTTTGGACCCGAATTCAGAGAAAGCATTTCCAAAACGCGTGCCCCGCAGCGCTTCCCCGAACAGCAGTTTCTGCTGTGCTTCGTCGGAGACGGTGCGCAGAGCGGCGATAACACCGAGGTGGTTCTGCGCGATCTGTCCGATCGAGGAATCAGCCGCTGAAATGATCTCGATCACTTTGGCGAGCGTTGCGTAGGAAACTTCCGGTCCTCCGAACTTTTTTGGAACGTTGATCGACCACAGGCCACTTTGGGAAAAGGCGTCCAGCTCCTTGACCGGCCAGATACGTTCCCGGTCACGGATTGCGGCACCCGGCGCTATTTCCGCTGCGAGCTTATGCGCAATCTCAATGGCTTCTGCATCGCTGCGGATAATGTGAGCCGGTTCGCTCGGACGCGGAACCGCTGGGACACCACGGCTCACATCTTTGGTGTTTAGATTTGCAACAGTCATTTCATGTCTCCTCTTGTGCTTTTCGGTTTCAATGGGCCAGATGGGCAAGAGTTGCGGAACCTTCGACTGGCTTTTGTCCAAGGTAGAACGCCTTCACATCGTCGCGCGTCTTGAGATCGGCTGCCGTGCCGGAAAGCACGCTAACCCCATTTTCAAGAATGACAGCTCGATCGGCATAAGTGAGCGCCACCGCCGAATTCTGTTCGGCGACAAGAATGGAAAGTCCTTCCTCACGATTGAGCCGACGCAGGGTGCGGAAAATGTCCTGAACGACAAGCGGAGCCAGTCCCATTGAGGGTTCATCGAGCACCAGAAGCCGGGGACGGGACATCAAGGCGCGACCGATGGCCGTCATCTGCTGTTCTCCGCCAGACGTGAGGCCCGAAAGCGCACGGCGCTTATCACGCAGTCGCGGAAAATACTCATAGACCTTTTCCAGATCAGCAGCGATTTCCAAGCGTGATCCGCCTCGACCCAACCCGCCTGAAATAAGGTTTTCCTCGACATTGAGGCTCTTGAAGCAATGCCTACCCTCCAGCACCTGAACAAGACCGAGACGCACCAGTCTCGCTGGCGGTTCCCGGGTCACATCGCGACCGTCGAAGACAATGCGCCCGGCATTGACCTGCCCGCGCTCTGCCGGAAGCAGGTTCGAGACAGCCTTCAACGTTGTGGATTTTCCCGCACCATTGGCACCCAGAATAGCGAGGACTTCGCCGCGCTTGATCGACAAATCCACACCATGGAGAGCCGCAATCGAGTGATTATAGCTCGCGTAGAGTCCCTCTACCGTCAAAAGATTGTTTCCGAGCGTCATGATAAACCCCTTAAACGAGTAATCCAGGGCGGCATTATCGCCGCTCGCATTATGTGCTTGCAGACGTCAGTTTGTCGCCACGTCCGCATCGGCGGCAGTGCGAAGCTTGATGCCCTTTTCCGCCGCATAGGCTTCCGAGGACTTTTCAATTATCGGACGCAGCAGGGCCCAGTCTGGTGCAATCCAGTCGGAAACGACATTCCACTTTTTGCCGTCCCACTGCTGGAACGTCACGTAGCCGTTACCCTCGTGGTTGTCCCAGGTAACATTGATGGAGTGAAACAGACCTTTTGCACCCAAAGCTTCGACGCGCGCTGGATCGAGTTGCAGATGTTCAAAGCCCCAGCGCACCTCATCACCGGTCAGCGTCCGCTTGCCAAATTTCTCTTGCGCAATGCGTATAGCTTCGACGTTCAAGATACCATTGACGATACCCAGATTGTGGTAGACAGAACCTATGCGCTTTTTGTCCTCAAGATTGCCCTTGCCTGCATCATAAACAGTCTTCACAATCTCCTGCACGACAGGATATTCTGCACCGGAAGCCTGTGTCGTGATTGCCGTATAGCCCTTGGCGGCGTCACCTGCCGGGATTGCATCCTCTTCGGAATTCGACCAGACATTACCGATGATATGATCGACCGGAAAGCCGGTTTTTGCCGCTGTTTTGAGGGCGACCGGGTTCATGACGCCCCAGCCACGCAACACGACATAATCTGGCTTGGCTCGGCGGATCGTCAGCCATTGCGACTGCTGTTCATTGCCCGGATGCGGAACCTCAATCTGCTGCAATTCGAAACCATATTTTTCTGCCAGCAGTTCATAGATCGGAATGGTCTCTTTTCCATAAGGCGAGCCGTGATAGAGCACCACCATCTTTTTGCCCTTGAGACTATCAAGACCGCCCTCCTTGGAGGCGATGTAGTTCACGATGCCCGAGGTTTCGGAGTAAGGATTGAGCAGCAGCGGGAAAACATAGGGGAACACCCGACCATCCGTGGAATCCGTACGGCCATGATTGATGGTAATCAATGGCACCTTGTCCTGCGTGATACGGTCGATCATCGCATAGGCGATGCCTACCGAAAGCGGATTCCATGCAGCAATGCCCGGATTGCTTTTCAGACGCTCATAGGCTTCTACGCCACGCTCGACCTCATATTGCGTTTCGGCTTCCGACCAGGTCAGCTTGACCCCATTAACTCCACCATCACGGATATTGATCAGGTTGAGGTAATCTATAAAGCCTCCAAAGAAACCCGTGCCACCAGCGGCGTAAGGGCCGACCCGATAGCTCTGAAGCGGAAAATACTGCTCGTCGGCCTGGGCCGGGAGCGCGAAGGCGGTAAGGCCGATACCGGTAGCAACCGCCAAGGCCTTGATCTTTGTATATAAGGTCATTTCTGGACGCACTCCGTCTGTCGGATGCAATGATTGTCATCCGGGTTCTTTAAAGGATTCAGTTCTGGTTTGGTGGATAGCGGGGAGCCTTTACGGGCTTCCCGGATTGAGTGGCCGCCAGACGGCTGCCGTAAAGCTTGTTTTCAGCCGGTCCCAGAGCGATACGAGCCCGTTAGGCTCAAGGACCAGAAACAGGATGATAAAGATGCCGACCACAATGCGCTGCGTCATATCCAGGACGCCGGAATCAAACACATCACCGAGGATGAACGCGCCTGCCCGCGACAGGACCAGCGGGAACACGACAATCAGCGCCGCCCCGAAAAACGCTCCGCGGATCGATGCGAGACCACCGATGATGATGATGAACAATATCTGGAAAGACCGGTCGAGATTGAAGCCCGCCGGTTCCACCGTACGCAGATAGGCAAAAGCCCAGAGCACACCGGCAACGCCGATGATGAAGGAGGACACTGCAAAAGCGAGCAGCTTTGTCCGCAAAACGGGCACACCGATGATACGCGCCGCCGTCTCATTATCTCTTACAGCGATGAAATTACGCCCGGTCTGCGACGACACCAGACGATGGGCAAGAAAAGTGACAACGGCCACAATTGTCAACGCGAAGAGATAGCGTCCAACTGGTCCCTCGAACGGGATGCCCCCAATGGACAGCGCCGGAGCATCAATGACCCCGGAGGCCGAATTATTGGAGAACCATCCGAACTTGGTCAGCGCCCATTGCACGAAGAACTGCGCCGCGAGCGTGGAAACGGCGAGATAGAAGCCGCGCAAGCGCAGGCTTGGCAGACCGAAAACAACGCCAAACGCCGCTGCAGCCAGTCCTGCAAAAACGATGCTGACAAGTAAAGGCAATCCGTCAATTCGCAGATTGAAATTATAAGCCGCGAAAGCGCCCACCGCCATGAACGCGGCCGAGCCAAGTGAAACCTGGCCTGCATAGCCAGTCAGAAGATTGAGACCAACGCCGGCGAGACTCAAGGCCAGAAACGGCAGAAGAATAGCCTCAAAGAGATAGCTCGTGCCGATAAAGGGAATGATGAGATAGGCTATCACCAACACCACAAGTGGAGCAGCATAACGCGGCAGTGTGATGTGACGGGAATGACTGACGGCTATAGTGGACATGGTCATACCCTTTCCACAAGCTTCTGACCAAACAGGCCAGACGGACGGATGAGGAGGAATGCGAGCGCCACCACATAGGCAAACCAGCTCTCAATGCCGCCGCCGAAATATTCGCCGATATAAACCTCGGCAAGCTTCTCCGACGCACCGACCAACAATCCACCGACAATCGCGCCGAGGATGGAATCGAAGCCCCCGAGCACCAGAACCGGCAAGGCTTTCAACACGACCAGCGATAGCGAGAATTGCACGCCGAGACGCGCGCCCCATAAGAGGCCAGCAACCAACGCGACCAGACCTGCGGCAGCCCAGACACTGGCCCATATCCACGGCAGCCTCAACCCAACGGCAAGGGCGGCAAACTGATCATCAGCGACCGCACGAAAGCCCAGACCGATCCGCGTATAGCGGAAGAATACAGACAGCAGCGCCACCATGCCCGCCGCAACAACGGCGGCAAAAATATCGAACTGACTGATGAAGATGCCACCGACATCGAAGGGCACATCTTCGATCCCGAGATCAAGAGCATGAACCTGCGTGCCCCATAGAAGCTGGGCTGCGCCCTCTATGATATAGGATAGGCCGAGCGTCGCCATGAAGAGGGTGATCGGCGGCTTGTTGGTCAGTGGCCGCAATACACTACGTTCAATGGCGATCCCGATGATCACCATGGCTGCAAATGTAATGGCGAAGGCAGCCCAGAACGGCACGCCCCGCTCCGTGAGGCTTACAAAAGTCAGGGCAGCAAAAAGCAATAACGCCCCTTGCGAGAAGTTCAGCACGCCTGATGTTTTGTAGATAAGCACAAAGCCGATTGCGACGAGGGAATACATCACGCCCGACAAGAGCCCGCCGATTAGCACTTCCGTGAAGAACATCCAATCAAAATCACCCATCAGATGCCCTCCCCATCTTCATTTTCCGGCGCCACACCGAGATAGGCATCAATGACACGCTGATCAGACAAAATGTCCTGTGGCGTGCCATCGGCAATCTTGCGCCCGTAATCCAACACCGCGATACGATCAGAAAGGCCCATCACCACGCCGATATCGTGCTCAATCAGAACAACCGTGATGTCGTATTCGTCCCGTGCCAGCCGAACATAATCGGCAAGCTCGTTCTTCTCGGTGGCGGTCATGCCCGCCATCGGTTCATCAAGGAGGAGAATGCGCGGTGCAGCCGCCAAAGCACGGGCAAGTTCTACCCGCTTTTGCAGACCATAGGGCAGAGTGCCCGCCAACCGGTCAGCATAGTGCGACAGATGCAGAAAATCGATGACGCGGCTTGCGCGTTCGCGGGCATCCGCCTGTGCACGGCGGGCCTGCGGCAACCCGACAATCTGGCTCAGAAAATTCGAACGGTTTGCAAAAGCCCGCCCCGCCGCGACATTGTCGAGAACGCTCAGGCCCTTGAAAAGGGCAAGGTTTTGAAAGGTACGCGCAACACCGAGATGCGCCAGCTTCTGCGTCGGCACCGGATCATAGCTCTTGCCACCAATAGCGACCTGACCATGACTTGGCCGATAAACGCCGGAAATCACATTGATGAGCGAACTTTTACCGGCACCATTCGGCCCGATAATCGCACGAATTTCTCCATGCTGGACACCAAGGTCTACATCCTGCAAGGCAACGACGCCACCGAACGACAGACCAATGCTGCGCAAGTCAAGCGCCAAATCGGACTGCGGGCGCGTAGCAGGGATCTCGGTTGCTGCCTGCTGGTGCGCAGCCGTTTCCGCATCAAAATCTGCGATCAGGAAATGCAATGCCGACATTGTTCGTTCCGTGTTTACTCGAATTCAATAGGGGCATTCCGGTAGTCGAATGGACACAACAATCCGTTCGCAAACACGATTGTGTCCGCGTCGGGCTGGAGCGGCGATCAACGCCGCTCCCTAAATCTGCTGCTTTATTCGGCGGCTAGCGCCGCATTGTCTTCCGCTTCTTCCAGCTCGCGCACCAGCGGGATAACATGCTTGCCAAAATATTCGACCTCTTCCTGAAAATGCAGGAAGCCAAGCAGAATAAGATCGGCGCCAGCCCGCTTCAGCTTGACGACACGTTCCGCCACCTGCTGCGGCGTGCCGATGAGGTTGGAACGGAAGCCATCATTGTACTGTACAAGATCGTCGAAGCTGGACTTCGCCCAGTTGCCCTCGCCTTCCGGTGAGGATTTGCCTGCATTCTTCACTTCGTGACCAAAGGCATTGACCGCTTCGGGATTGGCCTTCTCAATGATCTCGGCCAAAACGGCCTTCGCCTCTTCTTCCGTGTCGCGTACAATGGCAAAGGCGTTCACGCCAACGCGAACCGAATGATTATTTTCTCTTGCCTTGGTCTGGATATCGTCAACCTGCTTGGCGATTTCCTCCGGGGTATTGCCATTGGTGAAATACCAATCGGACACACGCGATGCCATGTCGCGCGCCGCGCGCGACGAACCACCCTGAAAGATTTCAGGCTGCGGATCGAGTGGCTTGGGCTTCAGGGAATAGTTGTTGAAGCGATAGAAATCGCCATGGAACGTGTAGCTTTCCTCGGTCCAGATGCCCCGCAGCGCGCGGATGAATTCTTCCGAACGGCGATAGCGCTCGTCATGATCATACCAAGGCTCACCAATGGCATGGAATTCGCCACGGAACCAGCCGCTGACAATATTGACTGCTACACGGCCATTGGTGAGATGATTAATCGTGGCAATCTGCTTTGCGGCAAGCGCCGGGTTCCAAGGCCCAGGCAGAATGGCGGCGATCACCTTCAGCGTTTTGGTGGATTCGAGAAGGGCATGGCTGAACGACACCGATTCATGCTGGAACTCTGCACCGTAACCCGCCGTGAAACGGATCTGGCTCAGCGCATATTCAAAACCGTTCGCCTCAGCGATCTGCGCGAGCTTGCGGTTATAGTCAATCGTCCAGCTGGTGCGCTGTTCAATATTCGAGATGACGAGGCCGCCAGAAACATTCGGGACCCAATAGGCGAATTTCACGGGATTTTTGCTGTGTTCTGTCATGGCTCAACTCCTTAGGTAATCATCAATTGGTCGTGGCTTCGTCGGATATGATGCGAAAAGCCCGCTCGCCGACACCAGCGGTCGCATCGATACGGGAAATGGCGGGCAAAAGATCGAACAGCTCCAAAACGGCGCGCTCGATACGCGCCTCAACGGCTGGATTGGACAAGGTATATTCCGTGAAGTCCGCTTCCACTGCATAGACCGTCGTTGGAATGGTAACCGCGCCGAAAAAACCGAATAGTGGGCGAAACTGGTGTTCGAGCATGAGGCCATGCAAGGCCGAGCCGCCCGTCGCGGCAAGAACAACGCGCCTTCCTTGCAAGGCGCGGAAATCAACAAGATCGAAGAGATGTTTCAGCGCGCCGGTATAGGACGCACGATAGACGGGCGAACCAACCACGAGGACATCCGCCGCTTCTACGGCATCGACAATGGCTCGACCGGCCGCATCCAGTTGGTCGGCGCGCAGCGCCCGGAACAGAACCGGTGCGGCATCGACCAGATCGATCCTGTCAATCTCAACATCAGCGCTGCGCGCGATGCCCGCGAGAATTGAATCGACTAGCCGCGCCGTGCGTGACGGTCGCTTGACGCTGCCATAGATGCCTAAAACCTTCATAGAACCACTCCTTGTAGAGCATATTGTCTATGGTTTTAGTAAAGTATCAAAGGCAGCCATTCCAAAGTCTGGGGCTTCATTGGAAAGGAATCCCTGTGTGAGGGAGGATGAATAACGACGGAATTATATCCAAAGCTTTAGCTGGTCAAAAAGCAGCCTTATCTCTGAACGCAACTATGCTGCGATTTCGGTTCTGTCGCAGACATTTTACTCCTGTCAGGTTATGTCCCAGTCTGTGTCTGTCATTGATTGAGGCGAAAGCGGACGACGGTCGATTTCAAAGTGGCTTATTTTCCCAAAAGCGTCATCCTGCATGCCGTCTTCCTTTACGTGCACTACCCCGTCTCCTATCGCGAGCTTCAGGAAATTGTGGCTGAGCGGGACACAACAGTCGATCATGCGACTTTGAACCGATGGGTTGTTCGCTACTATCCTCAGATCGCCGCACAAGCCCAGATACACAAACGACCCACGCCCAGGTCCTGGCGCGTTGACGAGACTCGGAGTAATTGATCGTCAGCGCTCTCCCGCCGCTACTATGGCCACGTTAAACACAGGAGAGCAAAATAGAACCGCTTTTTGTTGGTCTGAACGTATCAAAGGAAGAGACAGCGATCTGTGTTCGAACGCAAAGCGGAACGGTCAAGTCTGCGTATAAGAAGCCGACAGACCCCGACACCGCATATACACTGTCTTGAGGAGCGGGACAAACAGATTGCGAACAGCCGAGAAGATCGAAATAAAGTGTTGGAGGCTTCTTGGTGATCGGAAACCTTGCATCGTCCTTTCCCGCTTTCGCAGCTCGATTGTTGAGCCCTTGTGCGACCGGCGCTCGATTGCCGGCATCACTTTCCGCCGGGCTGCTCCATAGGATCGCAGCTTGTCTGTAATCATGCGCTTTGGCGCGACGTACTGTTTCTTCAATAGGCGTATCAGCAATCGCTTGACGGCCTTGGTGCTGCGGCGGTTCTGGACTATCTCATGAAGGACGTATCCGTCCTGATCGACGGCTTGCCAAAGCCAATATTTCTTACCAGCGATGCTGACGACGACTTCATCCAGATGCCAGATATGGTTTGGGCCGGGACGCTTCCTTTGGAGCCGACGGGCATAGTCCGGGCCGAATTTCAGTCCTCATCGACGGATGGTCTCATACGAAACGACAATACCACGCTTCAGCAGCATTTCCTCGACCACGCGCAGGCTCATCGGACAGCGAAAGTAGAGCCACACCGCCTAGGTGATGATCTTGGCGGAAAACGGTAGCGTTTGTAGCAGATGGGCAAGCTCTTCATACGCCTGCATCTATCCCAGCGGGTCCCAACAAGCTGTTACCGTGACAACACTGACCCAGCATCCTAGCATAGGAGCAGCTCTCATATGGAAATGACGGGTTACCTACGCTTGCAAATGGCCACAGTCGTACCTGCGTTTTCGAACAGAACGCCGAGGTTTTCCGGAACCGATCAGAGACCAACCAACGTCATATAGGCTTACACCGAAGTGTTGCTTTGCAGTCAGATCTTTGCCTTCCGCTGCCGCCAAGCGTGGAGCTTCTCGGGGTAGTCCGTTTGTATCAATGAGACCCCGCCTTCTACAAGAACTCCCCAGATTTCGTCAGGATATTCAACGGCTATACTATCTTTAAAGCCGCAGCATTCCACGATATCGAGCGTATTGACCCACACCGCAATACCCAGGCGTTCAAATTGCTCACGACGACTTGTTATGGTCTCCAGCTGGTCAAACTTGGTTTCGCAAACAGGCACCTGAAGTCCCGCCAATATACCAAGAAGATCGTCGGCATTGTGTTCTTCAAAATAGATCTTTGGCATGACCAAAAGGCAATGTTCATCGCGCAGCATTTGGAGATGAATCGCATCTTGTTCATTCGTGACATCAGTTTTTATCGCTGCCTGGCTGCTCATTCCGGCCTCGGAAATCGCTTCTGCCACCGCCGCGAGATTGCGACCATGCTTGACATCCACATCTAGATAGATCCGCCCACGAACAGCCTCCAGAAGCTCTTCGAAACGCGGCAGAACAGCATCGCTGAAGCCGATGCTGTCCTTTCCCTCTCCCATGCCATGGCGCAAACGCCGCCCGACAATCTCGGAAATTGGTAGTTCCTGGGCTGTGGCCGAGTGTCCCGTCATGCGCGCAAGATCGTCGTCATGCAAAAGAAAAAGATGCCCATCAGCGGAAAGCTGGACATCGATCTCTCCGATTTCGCACCCCATATCAGCAGCTGCGAGAAGCCCGGGAATGGAGTTTTCCGCCTGCTGTCGCCAAGCACCACGATGCGCAACGATTGCGGGAGGCTGCTTCAAATCTCTTAGAAATTCAATATAGGGTTTCATGCTTTGCCTTCGCAAGAGAACAGATTTCACAGTCGATCCGCTTGCCAGAAATTGCATCGAAGAGATGAAGGGCGTCGGCTGGAAGCTCGACAGACAATGTTTCGCCACTTACAGGGCGCTGATTGAGCACAGCTGAAATTTGTAGCCGCTGCCCGTCAGAATGGCTGGTGACGAGGACATAATGTCCGCCAAGATCCTCCACATAATCTACCCTAACAGGGATACCGTCGGCTTTTATCCGGATTGCTTCCGGGCGAATGCCAAGTGCCGTCGCGCCCGGTTCTCTTGTGGTTTCGGCCAAACCGATCCCATCTAAGATGATCCGTCCCTCGGTGATATCCGCATTAAGAAGGTTCATCGGCGGCATTCCAATGAATTCGGCAACAAAGCGTGTAGCGGGGCGGCGATAGATTACATCGGGCGTATCGTATTGTTCGATTTTACCTTTGTTGAGGATCATGATCCGATCCGCGAGTGTCATAGCCTCAACCTGATCATGGGTCACGAAGATGCTGGTTGCTCCGATACGGCGGTGCAACTGGGCAAGTTCCATGCGTGTGCCATGGCGCAATTGCGCATCAAGGTTGGAGAGTGGTTCATCAAATAACAGCACTGAAGGCTCCCGAACGATTGCACGAGCGATCGCGACACGCTGGCGCTGACCACCGGAAAGCTCTCCCGGTCGCCGGTGGAGATAATCATCCAGCGCCACCGCGCGGGCAGCATCGGTGGTCCGTGCTACACGTTCTTTTTTGCCAACACCGGCGATCTTGAGCGCATAACCTATATTCTCAGCCACCGTCATATGCGGATAGAGCGCATAGTTCTGAAACACCATTGCGAGATTTCGTTCTTTAGGTGGCAAGTCTTGAACCGCACGAGCGTCCATCAGGATGCGGCCGCCGCTGACATGCTCCAACCCGGCAATCATGTTGAGAAGTGTCGACTTTCCACAACCTGAGGGGCCGAGAATAACCGTAAATGCGCCAGCCTCGAAACGAGCATTCATTTCCTGGATGACATGGGTATCGCCATAGAATTTGTTTACTGCATCCAAACGGATTTCTGCGCTCATTTTACTTCTCCGTCAGAGTCAGCCCGCGAACGATAAAGCGTTGCAAGAAGGCAATCATGACTAAAGGCAAGATGGATACGGCCAGTGTGCCGGCCATGATCAATGGAAAATCAGGAACATCGCCGCTTGAAGCATTATTGAGCTTGGCAAGGCCAACGACAGCGGTCTGCATTTCGGATGTTGACGAGGCAAGAAGTGGCCATAGATACATGGTCCAGCCGCCGAGGAACATCAAAATGAAGAGCGCTATTAGGTTGGTGCGAGCAAGAGGCAGCGCAATATCTAACATAAAGCGGAACCAGCCCGCTCCATCCATCTGCGCTGCCTTAACGATATCAGATGGAATAGTGCGAAAGAACTGTCGCATAAGGAAAACACCGGTGCCGGTGGCAAGCGCTGGCAGTATCAAACCCGCATAGGTATCGAGTAGGTTTATTTCCAGTGTCGCTGGAGCTCCAAACACTCGTTCGATCAGTTCATTCAGCCCCGACACATTCAAAAAAGCATTGAGCGGCAAGGCGATATTGGCAACAATCTGGTAGGTTGTGACAATTCGCAGATCCAGCGGCAGCATGATACTGGCCATGATTATACCGAACAAGATCGGCGCGTACCGCACCCGGAAGAACACCAGCCCGAAAGCTGCCAGAAAAGCGAACAAACATTTCAGCCCAGCCACAGCCAGCGCGACGATAAAGCTGTTGAACAACTGGCCAGAAAGTTTGGTGGTCGTAAAGACGCGACCAATATTGTCCAACAGAGCGCTACCAGGAACCAACGAAACACCATTACGAACGAAATCTTCGTAGCTCACACTTGCTGTCAGTATCGTTAGGACCAACGGGCCCAGAATGAAGAGCATTCCTGCGGCAAGCACTGTGTTTGCAACATGATCGATGCCCTTCGTGTTTTCAACGATATCACCGTTCATAGCGCACTCTCTTTTCAAGAATGAAGAATTGGAATGCCGCAAGACAAACGACAAACGCCATGAGGATAGTGGATTGCGTCGCAGCTCCAGACAGATCAAAACCCAGAAATCCATCCTGGTAGATCTTGTAGACAAGCAGCCTTGTTGCTCCGCCTGGTCCGCCTTGGGTCATTGTATCAATAAGACTGAAAGCGGAAACGACGGATTCAGTGAATTCCAGCACGAATGTCAGAAACAGCTGTGGTGCCAGCATTGGCAATTGCACATCCCAAATGCGCCGCCAAGGCGAAGCACCATCGATGGCAGCAGCTTGCATCATGCTACGCGGTACGGCTTGAAGACCAGCCAGCAAGATAACAAAATTGAAAGGAATTCCATTCCACACATGCGCAACCAGAAGCATGATGAATGCATCCGTTCCGTTCACGCCAGGGTTCCATAGGCCAGGGAATACGGCATTGATCGGCGAGAAAACACCGACAAATGGATTGAAGATAAAGGCAAAGACGACGCCGATAGAAGCCCCAGCGATCCCCTTCGGCCAGATCAGGATATTTCGTGCGGATACCGAAAGCCTCACCTTGCGGTCCGCCGCAAGCGCAAGAATGAGAGGCACGATAATCGCCAGACTAGAGCCGAAGAGCATAAAGACCAGTGTCCTTACGGACGCATCCCAGAAAATCGGGTCAGAGAGTACCCGCACGTAATTCTGCAAGCCGACAAATTCCGCATCGCCCCCGAAAGGTTGCTCCAACGTGAACGACCACCAGAAAGACAGATAGACGGGGATGTAAAAAAACATCACGACGATGATAAGCATTGGCAAGGTAAGCCAGAAGGGCATCCATCGGCTTGAAAATGATGGAAACATGGGTTTTCTCTTCAAAGAAAATCTAACGCGCTATATGAGAGACCTGTTAGCCCCGATGACGGAATGAGAGAGATCATGGCAGCTTGGCGTTTTTGTAGGTCTGCGCAAAACGGCGTAACAACGCGTCACCCCGCAACTTGGCATTATCGAGCGTAGCCTGTGCCGTTTGCTGACCAGCAAAGGCCTTGTCCAATTCTTCTTTGAAAATGTCGCGGAACTGTAGGCTGAAACCGAGGCGCAGACCGCGGCTGTTATCATTCTGTGGCATGCCGAGCGACTCGGTGCCGACCCGCGAAGACGCGAATAGCGCATCATTCCACATGCCCGCGTCCTGCGTGATTTTCTGGACATCTTTGGTAACTGGCAGATAGCCGGTAGAACGCGTAAAGGCGATCTGCTGGTCAGGCTGACGCAGAAAATTCAGAAACTCCTTTGCCGCAGTAATCTCCGCTTCGTTATGACCCTTCATGATCCAGATAGAGGCACCACCAACCAGCGTATTGTAACGCTTGTAACCGTCATAGACAGGCACCATGCCAACGATGAGTTTGTCACCGAGTGCCGTGTAGGAGGCACCATAACCCCCGGTAGAATTCTCCGTCATCGCGCATTCACCAGAATTGAAGGCATCCGAAAACTTGCCTGCTCTAGTATCACGCTCCAGTTTGAGGATGCCTTCCTTCTGCCATTCGACAATATTGGCAATGTGCTTCGCAATAACGCCCTTGTTGAAGACATATTCAGTATCGAGACCTTCATAGCCATTTGCGCGGCTGGCAATCGGTTCACCATGACGGGCCGCAACTTGTTCCAGTACTCGCCAGGGATGAGCATCAGTTACATAAGGGCACGCAATGCCGACTGCCTTAAGCTTTCTTGCATCCTCGGCTAGTTCTTCATAGGTTTGCGGAAGTGTGTCGATGCCTGCTTGTGCGAGCATTTTTTTGTTGCCGAAGAGAATAAGCGTCGACGAATTATAGGGCTGTGAATAAAGATCACCTTTGGAAGTTTCGTAGAAAGAGCGCGCGCCCTCGAGATAGTTACTCCAGTCCACATCAGGCATGGCTTCAACTACTGGCAGAACGGCACCAGAGAGCATGAGGTCCAGCGTTCCCGCATCGGGAAAAGCCAGAAGAACCGGATGTTGTTTTGCACGGACAGCAGCAATCATCTTTTGCGAGGCGACCGTATATTCGCCCTGGCTTACACATTTAACATGATGATTGGACTGGCTTTCATTAAACGCCTTGCAGGCAGATTCAATGGCCGTCTCCGCGACACCCGTCACCCCATGCCAGAACTCGATTTCTGCGGCATTCGCTTGCGGCGATATCAGCGCTGCCGAAATCATTGCAGATGCAAAAATGGCTTTCATCAGAATATCCTCTCTGGATACACGTGGCGGTAGGCCGTTTCCGCTTGCTGGCCACCGCGGCAATATGTACACTTTGTGCGTAATTCTGATGTACACTTTGTGTGTATATATTTTGTGACGGCGGAAAAGCGCGATGACATATGACCCCTTCGATCACATAGCTGACCGCTTCCTGCGTGAAGGCCGTAACCGCTGTGTTGCCTCACGCAACGAACGAGACTTGCTGCGTCTGATATGGGACAATCCAGGCATCACACGCTCTGCCCTGACCGAACCCTTTGGTCTCACTCAGCAATCGCTTCACCGCATTGTTGAGAAACTACATGACCGTGGCATGGTCGTCTTTACGGAGGGCGGCATTGGTCGCTCGGGCCCACGCAGCCCCGGCCTGGCTCCCAATCGAGATTGGTGTCTGACGGTCGGCATTTCGGTCAATGTCGGCTCGATCAGTGTCGCATTAATGGGTTTCAGTGGTTTGCTTGAAATATGTGAGCTTCCCGAACAAGGCGTGGATCTCGACACGGATATCACGTTGATCGAGGCAACCGTGGACGAAATGCTGGCCAAACGGCGAGTCTCACGCCTTGATATACTCGGAATTGGCCTTGCCGTTGCTGGATATCGTATGTCGGGCTCTCAGTTCAATCCGCCTCAACCGCTTTACAGATGGGCTTTGACCGACCTTGCGCCTCTTATAAGCAAACGGCTTCGACACCCTGTCTGGGTGGATAACAGCGCCAATATGGCAGGTCTTGCAGAGGCGGTATCCGGCGTTGGGCGCAATATGAAGAACTTTGCCTATATTGCGCATAATTACGGTTACGGCGGTGCGTTGATAGTCGATGGCCGACTTTTTCGCGGCGGCTTTGGTAATGCTGGTGAACTATCGGCCATGTTCACACTTGAGGAAAGCAATAGCCGACCCGCTCTGCACCTCCTCCTACAAGCCATGCGCCTGCAAGGTCGGCCAGAGCTCACACTTGGCGAACTGGTACGGACCATCACCCCTGACTGGACAGGACTTAGTGAGTGGATCGAAAGAGTAACGCCTGCCCATAATCGAGCAATCAACGCGCTTTGTGCTGTTTTTGATCCGGAAATGATTGTTCTTGGAGGCGAACTGCCGCACACCCTCGCCCGCATGTTGATTGAGAGGACACTCTTCAACAATATGCCACGGCACGGCGTGCCGCGCTCCAATCCTCGTCTGGTCGTTGCCGAAGTAACGGAGGCTCCAAGCGCTCTCGGTGCGGCCCTTCTTCCACTTCTGGAAACAGTATTGTGAGAGAAAAGCGGCCATCAAAGATTCTGTTTGCCATTCGGGCCAGTTATTACGAAAGAATACGGATATCGCGTTTTTCTATAGACCTTTGCCGAGCCGTGGCTCAAGTTCCCGCGAATGGAACATTCGAGCACGCGCTGTGTTCTGCTCCGTCTGAAGCCTAAATATCTCTAATACAGAAGAGTGACGATAGGGGTGAGCTATTATTCTGTATTGTGCCGACTAGCCTGCCTTTGCTTCTAATGCACAGCATTGTTTATGCGCACGGCCTCAAACGAACCGGTGACACGAATTCTGATGAAGATGCCAATCTATTCACTTCGTCACCTTTATCGGATACTTTTGATTGATGGAGTTGTTAGGAGATGCAGCTGCAATCAAGGCTTGAGAGCGTGGAACAGCTCCAGTAACCCAGCTTTCAATGCAGCGACATCATCGTCTTCCGCGCGCAATGCAATCTCGTTCATTGCCCCGTTGAGCAGCACAGCCAGTGCTGTGGGGCCAGACGAGAAGCGGATGGCACCTTCGCTGATAGCCTCCTCCACGCCGATCCTTAGAAGATCAAAAGAAAGCTCGCGATCAAGCGCTTCCCACTGCTCTCGCCCGAGTACACCTGGTGCATCGACAACGAGTATACGGCGGTTTTCCGGTTGAACCATAAAATCGATCCACGCCATCGAGCCCTTTTCCAACGCCTCAATAGAATTGACCACATCCTTCGTTGCGATTTGGATCGCCTCTGCCGCCCCGGCAGCAAGGTCGCGGCATACAGCTTCAAACAAGTCGGCCTTATCGCGATAATGATGATAGAGTGCGCCGCGTGTTACTCCCGCCTCCGCTATAATCGCATCCGTGCTGGTCATGGCATAGCCATTGCGGGCAAATAAGCTCCGCGCAGCTGCAACCAATCGCCCTTTTGTTTGGATGGTACGCAGTTCGTTTTTGCTCATAATCGCCCTTCTTTAGGAGATTGACAGACAGTCTGTATGTTTATAGGCTCAAATAACATACAGATAATCTGTTTGTTTAAATCTGGCAAGGAGTCCGATCATGCGATTTTCCGATCGCTACCCGATAATTGTTACCGCCAAAAAAGACGAAGCTCGCGACTTCTGGCTTAAGTATCTACAGTTTGACGTGACTTTTGATAGTCAATGGTTTTGCCTGCTTGTAGCAGAGAACGGCAGTGCTTCGATTGCCTTCATGACACCAGATCATCCTTCGTCACCACCTGGCCCCGAAAGCTTCACCGGAACTGGCCTGTGCTTCGAGATGGAGGTTGCCGACGCAACGGCCGCTCACGCTGAACTTATAGCCAGGGGACTACCCGTTACTTACCCGCTCACTAATGAGCCGTTCGGCCAACGCCGTTTTGGATTTGAAGACCCGTCGGGCCTATGGATCGATGTTGTCGAACAGACCGAACCGCAAGCCGGTTTCTGGGACAAATACATGATGTGACCGGCGGGGTGCCACAATACTAATATATAGCGCGGTCCGCTTTATACGATGACATCGCCCCACCCGGAGTGAGCCCTGGCCTCAGCGAAAGCTTCGCGGCAATTACGGCGCGATATGCGGCTAGCCAATGAACGATTGACGAAACCATTATCGTCAGCCCAGACACGCACGCGATCCAAGGGGTGAACACGAAAAGCCTTGGACAGTGCTCAATATACAGAAGGAGCCGAAACCGACCCCTCCTGTAATCCTGTATGGAGCAACTTTGCTTATTTCCCAGCCGCCTGTGCAGCATAGACATAACTGTCATAGGTATATTCGGCAACGCGGAACCACTCGAAGCCCTCGTCACGGAATTTCTTCCAGCTCGGATAGATCTTCGCCCAGGCCGGGTTTTTCTCATTATACTCGGCATAGAGATCGAAAGTGACCTTGTAAGCCGCATCCAGCACATCGCGCGGGAGAGGCTTCAACTGCACACCCTTCGAAACCAGCGAGCGAATTGCAGCAGTATTTTTGACGTCATAGAGCGAAATCATGTTCTGCGTCGCGGCCTGAGCGGCGGTGTTCAGCGCCACTTTGTAAGCTTCCGGCAGGCTTTCATATTGCTGCTTGTTAACGAAGAAATGCACCGAAGCGCCGCCCTCCCAGAAGGCCGGATAGTAGTAATAGGGTGCGATCTGGTAGAAGCCGAGCTTTTCATCATCATAGGGACCGACCCATTCGGCCGCATCAATGGTTCCGCGCTCCAGCGACGGATAGATGTCGCCGCCCGGAAGCTGCTGCGGCACGACGCCAAGGCGAGACATGACCTCGCCGGCAACGCCGGCAATGCGCATTTTCAGACCTTTCAGGTCTTCGAGGCTCTTGATTTCCTTGCGATACCAGCCGCCCATCTGCGCAGCAGTGTTGCCTCCGACGATGCCGACAACGCCGTAATCGGACAGGAATTCATTATAAAGTTCATTGCCGCCGCCATGATAGAGCCATGCATTTTGCAGGCGCGTATTCATGCCGAAGGGGATGGCCGTGCCGATCGCGAAAGCCGGGTTCTTGCCCGTGAAATAATAGCCGCATGTATGCGCAATTTCGACCGTATTGGCCTGCACTGCGTCGATTGCCTGCGGACCGGGCACCAGTTCGCCTGCCTGAAACACCTGAATCTGGAACTTGCCATCCGTCATCTTCGACAAGGCGTTGGCCATGTAGACAGCGCCGCCATAGATCGTGTCGAGATTGTTCGGAAAACCCGATGTCAGACGCCAGCGCAAGGTTGGCAGTTCATCCGCAATGGCTGGCGTAGCAAGTGCCGCGCCGCTTGTTGCGGCTGCGGCACCAATGGCGGCGCCCTTGGTCAGAAATGTACGGCGATTCAATTCCTGTTTCATGTCTTCCTCCTCTAAGACGATTGATCATAAATGACCCGCGCAGTGACTGGTCTCCCCTATCCTCACTGCGCAGGCTTTTCCGGTTGTCCGAAACTTGGCGGCGACGACCCGAACGATGGCGCGGGCAGCGGATCCGTGGACGGTGAAGGCGCACCGAAGGGGGCGGGCGCATTGCCGAACGGGTTGCCGCCGCCCGCATCTGGCATGGGAACATTAATCTGGATCGTAGACGGGTCAGCCACCGGGTGGCTCGACTTATAATGGGTAACGATCCCCGGAAAGGCGATAATGATGGCGACCATGACCAGCTGGATCAGCAGGAACGGGATCGACCCCATATAGATCTGGCCGGACGTGACTGGCTGTATCGTGGCGCCCGTCACCTTGTCCTTATAGGCGCGCGACGGCGCCACTGAGCGCAAATAGAACAGCGAAAACCCGAACGGCGGATGCATGAACGATGTCTGCATGTTCATGGCCAGCATGACACCGAACCAGACGAGATCGATGCCGAGAGCGTCGGCCACCGGCGCCAGAAGCGGGATGATGATGAAGGCCAGCTCGAAATAATCGAGAAAGAAGGCCAGCACGAAGACGAGAAGATTGGCGACGATCAGAAAGCCTACTTCACCACCCGGAATGGACGTCATCAGATGCTCGACCCAGACGTGGCCGTTAACGCCATAGAAGGTGAGCGAGAAGACGCGCGCGCCCAACAGAATGAAGATGACGAAGGACGAAAGCTTCGCCGTGGCGTAAAGCGCCGAGGTCAGCATCTTGATGTTCAGGCGGCCGTTGATGATGGCCAGCAACAAGGCGCCAACCGCGCCCATCGCGCCGCCTTCCGTAGGCGTGGCGACGCCAATGAAGATGGTGCCCAGCACGAGGAAGATCAGCACCAGCGGCGGAATAAGCGAAACCACCACGCGCTGCGCCAGCTTCCAACCCTTCAAGGTGCGGGCGTGTGGCGGCAGAGCCGGAACGGTTTCCGGCCGCAGGATCGACATACCGATGATGAAGGCGCAATAGACGCCAACCAGCATCAGACCCGGCACCAGCGCGCCCTTATACATGTCGCCGACAGACCGGCCGAGCTGGTCGGCCAGAACGATCAGAACCAGGCTTGGCGGAATGATCTGCGCCAATGTGCCGGATGCGGCAATCGTGCCGCTCGCCACCTTGCGATCATAGCCGTAGCGCAGCATGATCGGCAAAGAAATGAGCCCCATCGAAATCACCGAAGCGGCAACCACACCGGTGGTGGCGGCCAGAAGCGCGCCGACGATAATCACCGCGAAGGCCAGACCGCCGCGCACGGGGCCGAACAGCTGCCCGATCGTGTCGAGCAGATCTTCCGCCATGCCGCTTCGTTCCAATATCAACCCCATGAAGGTGAAGAAGGGGATCGCTAGCAGCGTTTCGTTCGACATCTGCCCGAATATGCGGTCGGGAATAGCGCCGAACAGGTTGACCGGGAGAAGCCCCATTTCGATGCCGACAAAGCCGAAGGCAAAGCCGACGAAAGCCAGTGCAAAAGCCACCGGATAGCCGAGCAACAGCACAACGACCAGCGACAGAAACATGAGTGGCGCAAGATTTTCTGCGAAGAAAGCAACCATATCCATCCCCCTCAGAGCGCTTGCGCTTCAGCATCTTCGGTGGCGACGGCATCGGGTATCCGCCCCTGAAGAATGGCAATGCGCTTGATCAGTTCGGACAGGCCCTGCAAGGCGAGCAATCCGAAGCCGATGGGGATGAGTAACCAGACCGGCCAGAGCACCAGCCCGCCAGTATTGTTCGAGGTTTCACCGCTCGCGATCTTCGCTTCCACGATAGGCCAGGAGAGATAGATCGTGATGAAGCAGAAGGGCAACAGGAAGAAGATTGTGCCGAAAATCTCCACCAGCAGCTGCGTGCGCCGCGAGTAACGGCTGTAAAGCAGATCGACTTTCACATGTTCGCTGTGCAGCAGCGTATAGCCCGCCGCGATCAGGAAAACAGCCGAGAACAGATACCACTGCGCTTCCAACCATGCGTTGGAACTGAGATTGAAAAGCTTGCGCGAAACCGCATTGATGGCGCTGATCAGCACCGCCACGAGTATCAACCAGGATACTGCTTTTCCAATGAAATCATTGGCCGCGTCGATAGCGCGCGACAACGCCAGCAAAACCGACATTGCTCCTCCCCTCCTTGTTCGGCCTCCTCAAGCCGTTTTCTTGAAGGATAGGTGCGGGGAAACTCACCCGCAAGCAGACGATAGTCGCAAGCGGCACACGCTACCCACTAGTGGGTAATCAAGGGGCGATTCACCGCCGAAATGTCCAGAACATGGTCTATTTTACTGTCCATCTATACTGAGTCTATTTTCGATGGCATAGCGCGTAAGGCCGGCGGTGCTGGCAATACCGAGTTTCTTTTTAATATTCTTGCGGTGAGTCTCGACCGTTGCTTCCGATATACCCAGTATCGAAGCAATTTCACGATTGCTGCTGCCTTCGGCAACCAGAACCAGAACGTCGTTTTCCCGCGAAGACAGGCCTTCCGCCTTCTTCTCGGCATTATCGAGAAGTGCTTCCGAAACGCCGGACGAAAAATAAGTTCCACCTGACGCGACAGCATGGATGGCAGCGACGATTTCACTCGTCGAAACATCCTTCAGCACATAGCCCGAAGCGCCCCGCATGATTGATGTCGAAATATATTCGCGACTGTCATGCATGGAGAGCATCAAAATACGCGTAGCCGGCAATTGTCGCTTGAACAGCTCGATGGCGTCGATGCCATTGAGCAGCGGCATATTGATATCCATCAGCACGACATCTGGCTTGACCGTCTGGGCCGTTTCCAGTGCCAGACGTGCATTCGAAGCAGCGCCCGCGATTTCAATATCGTCATAGGTTTCAAGCACCGCGCGCAATCCGTCGAGTACCAGAGGATGGTTGTCGACCAGCAATACGCGTATCTTGCATTCTTTCGTCATGCGACTTCCGGGTTGAATAGTGGAGGCTTCAACATTGGCGGCTTCGTCATCGGTCTTTCGACTGCCGAAAGCGGCAGGCGCGCGGTCAACTGCGTACCATCACTGCCGGTTTCCACCAAGAGCACACCGCCGAAATGTGCCATGCGTTCCTGCATATTTCGCAGGCCAAGCCCCGATGTTGCACCTTTCAGATCGTGCCCGGCAAAACCATTTCCATTGTCGGTCACCGTCATCGTTACACGCGCGTTCGCATCCCAAAGACGTACCTTCACCACGCTGGCGCCCGAATGGCGCTCGATATTCGTGAGCGCTTCCTGCGCAACCCGGTAAAGCGCCGTGCTCGGCTCGGGTTTCAAATTAACCCGCAATGTGTCGGCTTCAAAACGGGTCTCGATGCCTGTCCGTTCCGCGAAATGCTCGAAAAGCGCTTTCAGCGCCACCGTCATGCCCAGATCGTCAAGAATGCGGGGTCGCAGATCATGCGATAGTCGCCGCACTTCCTTGATTGCGCCGTTCAGCACATCCGAGGCCTTCTCGATAGCTCTCGGCGCTCCGTCGCTGCCCGTATGCACCTGGCGGCTGGCCAGATCGATAGCATAACGCACGCCGACCAGATTCTGCGAAATGCCATCATGCAACTCCCGCGCCAGACGAGCCCGTTCCTCCTCCTGCGTATCGATGATGCGCTGAGCAAGTTCCTTGAGCTTGTTGTCAGCCATGCGCCGCTCGCGCAGGTTCAACAACATGCATGTCGCAAAAACCAGCATGACCGCAGGCACGGCGATGAGGCTAACCACCAGAAATGTGTTGCGGATATTGGCGCGAAAATCGGCGTTGGCTGCCGCTGTCTGGGCATAGACATCATCCAGATAGACGCCGGTTCCGAGCATCCATTTCCATTTGTCGAGCCCGACCGCGAAGGACAGCTTGTCGGCCGTCTCTCCACTCGACGGCTTTTCCCATTTATACTGGTGCAATCCCCCGCCCTGTTTCGCCTTGTCGATCAGATTGGCGATGACATGATCCCCGTCGGGATCGACCAGATTGAGCCAGTTCTGCCCGGGACGAAAGGTTTGGCGCGGATGGACGACATTATTGCCATCGTAATCATAAACGAAGAAATAGCCGTCACGCCCGTAATCGAGTGAGGTGAGAATGCTCGTCACCTTCTGCATGGCAACAGTGTCGTTCGGATCGGCTTCATCATAGATTTTCTGGATTGCAGACAACGCCAGATTGGTGAGGTTCAGAAGTTCGGTCTCCTTCGCCTTCAGCATGTTTTTTTCAAAGGTCGCAATGCTGCTGTGCACGAGATTGGCCGACTGCCACGTGATAAAGGCCGTGACCGTCAGGATAGCAACAATCAAAGGCACAATCGCCAGTGCCAGAATCTGATATCGAAGCGTCACGCCTAGCTCCTCCCAACATCGCTGGACAGCCTTTTAACAGAGGACTTTAAAGCCCTGTCCCCGGTGACGGAAGAGGCGATCTGCAAAGCTGCTTGCGCTCAGCTCGGTATTGTCATCGGCAAGCTTGCAATCGCCAACGTTGAGCAGCACGATGTGAATGCCCTGTCTGCTTTCGGCTAGGAAAAAAGTTGGCCCATACGATCGAAAAGAAGACATAAAACCGACTTTAGTGACCATGATTGCCAGTCAAGAACACGACTGCTTTATCAAAGTCAGACGTGATGCACAAAAAGCTTTTGCGGAATTGATTTGATATACTTGGGATTGGTGATTTTGCCGTCTGGCCGCTTATCGTCCCAGGCGGAAATCATGAATAATATTTTCAATGCGGTATGCTAAAAAATAGAGATATCAATGCAGCACCGGTCTAAAAAAGCACCGGTGCTGCAATGTTATTTCCTAAGTTTTACTGATCGCTGGCGGCTTCCAACGCCCCCTAATCGCGTCAGCTTTGGGCAAATATAGTCGCATGACAGCGTAAAATGGTTCGCCAGGAGTAGGAAGCCAATTCGCTTCCAATTTAGATCCTGGACTTTCGTGCTGTAGATAGAGAACTATTTCCCCACTGTCATTCTTCTGGAGATTACCGAGCATCGCCGAATTAATAAGGTAGCGATCGATAGGGTTTTTGACGAGTAACTGCTTGGCTCTATCATACATGGTTATCGACCAGAATGCATCGACGGGCGGCAATGTTTCCGGCGAGAACGTCAAAGTATAATTACCAGTCTGACCGTTCAGCGGCGTCATCTTCCCGTCGAGGGCGTAAATGACATAAAGAGCTTCCTGTACCGTGTTGCCGTAAATTCCGCCTTGCGCGGCTGCGGCACGAACCATGTACTTGCCCTTCATGAATTCGGGCGTACCGAATAGTTTGGATGAATCGGTCAGGCGGCCGGCTTCCTCGCGAATTTCCTTTTCCGTCGCTACCACCACCTCATTCATCAGGGCCACCGTAGCGGCAGGCGTGTTTGCGCCCGGCCACGTTTCCCCCTGTCGGATGCCGAGACTGGCGAGATTCTCACGCTGCGGCTCATCTCCCGGATATGGTGGGGCGAACTGGAGCAGGAAGGCAGCAAGCGCCCAATAATCCGATACCATCTTTTCGTCGGATATCGGCAGCCAGGCGATTGATGGAAGCGCATCGGGTTTCGGGGTGCCGGCATAAGCAGACAAAACTGCCGCCTTGTAGCCTGCCTGAATCTCCTTCACCTTGTCGAGGTCAGTCGCCGAGAAGAGCTGTGTCCTGACAATGCCGATGGCGAGCATGGTCGGCATTTCGATAACACGCTTGATACCTTTCGGTACATCGCCCTTCCAACCAGGACCCGTGATCAGAAAGTCGCCACCGTCATTACCATCGACCCGCGTACCCGGATAATCGACATTGTTGGTGTAAAGATCGACCAGTTGCAGGGAGTAATACCGATCCTTCGCAATCGACGGCATTGTCACCACAACAGGCTCGGCCCGCAGATCGAAGACAATGAAGGAATATGGCGTGTCCGAGTTCGGCGTAATGATCGCTGTGTCCTCGGGTGTATAGACCCGGGCAATACTGACCATTGTGTTGAAAGGTCCCTTGTACTGGCCACCGCCGGGCTCGAGCGCATACTGGTACATGGTGAGATAATTCTTCACCATCGGATAGGTGTAGATGTAAGCCTCACGGGCTGAGGCCCTGATGTCGTCCTGTGCGAAGGACGGCAATGTTGGCAGTGCCATCAGCGCAGCAGTGCCGGCAAGAAAAGTCCTTCGCTTCATTTCATTTCCTCCGCTAGAGGAAATTTCCAGCTTCCATCCAGAATGTTCGCCTCCGGGCGATACAGGCGAACCATGTAGTTCCATCCCTCAGGTGTCGGCAAACAATTGGCAACCTTGCCGTCGCAACCTCCGAATTGAACCGTCACGCCGCCGTCTGCATCCTTAACCGCGGTGAGATTGTTGACTGTGTAGGCGTTCGACTTATTCTGGCTGAAAAAGCCCTTTGCATCATAGATACTGATTGACCAGAAGCCCTTGATGGGCACATGAGCGACCTTGACGCTATAAACCGTCTTGCCATCATTCTTGGCCACCGTACGGTTCAGATACAGCGCATCTTCCTCCGGATTGCCGCCCCAAGCCATGGCCGAGCCGATGAAATGACGAACCGGATCAACCTTGTCTTTGGCTCCGAACATGCCGCGCGTATCCGGCAGCGCATCGCCCAATTGCAGAATGATGGATCGGGTCTTGTCACGGCTGGCGCTATCCCAATTGGGGATTTCAAACTTGCCGGGGCCGCCCGGCTGTTGAGCCGTGATCTTGTCCTGCAATTCGTGCACTGCCGCCAGGTCTTTGGCATCCTCTGGATTCGCAAGAATGCGGATACCAGGAAAGACATAACGCGTTCCGATCTCTTCACGGGTAAACGTGTAAGTGCCGGGTTTATAATAAACACCGTGGGTATAATGATTCTGATCGAAAACCTGCATAGACATGAAACGCCCGCCAGTCTCAGGCAGTGTCACCGTCACAGGTCCGGCGTCAAGATCGAACACGGCTGACGAATAGAGTGTGTCACGGTTCATGCGGATGATCGCCTGCTTATCCAGCGGCGTCATCTCGCGGTCGTGGCCGAATTTGCCGAAACGACCGGCCGCAACCACTGCTGAAAAATACAGGTCGCTCTCGGCCCGGACGAAATTGTCGCTGTTGACCTGAACCGGCTCGGCCGCCCTTACAGGCAGGGGGGGCATCAACGTTGTTGCGGCCAGGGCCACAATGCCAAATGCCAGGATTCTACCCTTAGGGTTTTTCTGCCACGAGTTACAGCTATCGAAACGCATTTCCAACCTCATCTTGATTTAGCTTGGTAGGACACAGATTGAACAGCAAGGCTTAGAAGCGAAGTGCCAATCCCAGGATCGGCCCCTGCTGAACAACATCGAACACAAAATCGTCATGGTCATAATCGACGCCGAGGGCACGATAGCCAGCAACAGCAGAAATATTCTCGTTAAACTGGTAGCCAATACCGGCTGCAACATCCCAATCGAGCTTCGCCTGACCTGCTCCAATCAAGCCCCAGCCACTCAGATACACATTGTCCGACAGAAAATAACGGCCTCGGAAACCTGCCATGCCATCGACCCAGGTCGCGCTGTCGCTGCGTTCGACACCATCAAGCAACCCGCCAGAAAAGCTGAGTTCCGTTTTTGCGTACCAGATACGGGCACCGGCAACAGCATCGAAATTGCTTTTTCCATCTGTGAATATGGAGTATCCCGCGCCGAAAAGGCCCGTGAAGGTTTGCGATGTTAGGCTGACATCGCGCGCGAAGAAACCCCGTGGGGTTCCCGAATCCGTTGTGGTCTTCGTATAGATAATATCGCCAAAAAAGCTGTAACGATCATTCCGCGCTTCCGCGACACCCATGAAGGAAAAATCGAGATCGTTGAGGATATCGCCGAATTCAGACTTGAGATGAACTGCCGGTAATCCGAATTGGCCGACATCCCCGGAAATCCCGGCTGCCCAGAAATAGGGGCTCGCTGCAAAACGCCATTCGGAATTCTCGACCGGTTTTGCTTCCGGGACAATGACCGGAAGAACCGCGTCAGCCGCGTGTGCTACAGATATTCCTGCCCCCAGAAGAAGGAGAGGGAAAGCAAACTTGCCGATCATATTCATCACTCGACCTTAGGATTTGAGTTGTGTCGATAAGTCGTCAAAACGCCCTGCAATAAGCGGATTTTGAGAGCTATTTTGGAAACAGGAAGGTCAGGGTCGTGCGCAGCCCCCAATCCGGACCACCACTTGGGGCTTCCGCGTAATATCGGCCACCGACCTGGAAACTCATCGCCTGTGAGCCGACCTGAAATACTTGCGTAACACCGAAGTTGACAGGCACAGTCCATTGGGAAGCCTCCCAATCATAGGTTGAATCCACGCTGACCGAGGCTGACGTACCATGACCAAAATTATAGGACACGAAAGGCTGCAACAAACTAACACTGACTTCTTGCCTGTCACCATCACCGGCAACCGACCAGATATGATTGGCAAGACCACCGACCGTCCATTTATCCTGCTGGACGAGCGCAACGGCTGTTGGCCCCAGCCCGAATTTCCCGGTACCCAGATAGTCGTCTGTGGCTGTGGGCAGAAGGAAAACAGGACCAGCCCCCCAAATCAGACCATTCGCGGGCTCTTTCGGTGAAAAGAAGAAACTGGCATTAATATCGCCGAGCCCGGTTACACTCCCGCCCGGCATATAATCTCTATAAGCGATTGGGATAATCGTACGCGTTATCAGATTCCAGTCTTCATTCACGCTAAACGGAATTACGGGTTGAACATTCAGTGTGAAGGCAAAACCATCGCGCTTGGCGCCAGCCTTGAAATCGTAGTTGCCTTGAAGCGGCACGCTGATCAGATTGGCAAGCGGGTTGGCCAGTTTCTGCGAAAGATCATCAGCAGAAGACTGCGCCTCACTTGTGGCTGTACTCGCCATGAAAGCTGCCAAAATTGTCGCACTCATTACCGCGGCTTTGCCAGCCACCACACCCCGAATCTTGTCCGTCATTCCCCAACCTTCGACAGCGACACTCTCTTGCTGCTCACGTCCCGTTGCAGCAAGAATATTATGCATGCTTTCAAAAGAGAGACTGTCCGAATCCGGACAATTCATTGGTCGTTTATTAAATCTACATATATTTCTTGCTTATAATTTCTTAATATAGATAAGCTGAAAAGCAGAACGGATCTTTCAACCAGTTCCATAGAAACATATGCAAGAAGTGACACGTGAATACGCCGAGCAGGTGATGAGCGCCAATGGCTGGCTTTCTTACATGCCTGAACCCTTCAGGCGGGAAATTTTCGAAAAAGCCGTGGTCATCAGCTACGAGCCCGGACAAGCCATTTTTAGGGTGGGAGACCCTCTTGGCGGAATGTACGGTCTTGTGGCAGGCAGTGTCTCCATCAATACAGCCTCGGACAGCGCGACGCCCCGTCTCGTTCACCTCGGTGTTGCAGGAGCCTGGACGGGTGAAGGTCCTTTTTTGACGGGGCAACCAAGACGCGCAGAATTGCGGGCGTTGAGTGCTGCCTGGATGATGCATATCCCGTTGGAAGCAATGGAACAGATGGCCAGGAAGGATTCGGCCTTTATTCGCGCTGTGTGCGTTAACACCGTTTTGACGGTCGACGTTCTGGTGCGCATTGTACACGACCTGCAAAAGCGTAATGCATCGCGCCGTATCGCCTCCGTTATTCACCGAACTGCATGGCTTGGAAATGAGTCTATTCCGCTGTCCCAACATGATCTAGGCATCATGGCAAATGCATCGAGGCAACAGGTCAACGCAACGCTCAACAAGTTTTCCAAAAACGGCTGGATTGAATATAATTACAGAAATATCTTTATCAAGAATGCAAAAGAAATATCCAATCACGCGGAACAAGAGGATTAAACTAGAAATAATTCTCTCTTTAATTTGGATACTTCACGGTAAATCTACCTCATGCACATCATGCCGCGGTTACCCTTACTTTGCTCAGTAGCCGCCTTCGTAGCGGGACAATCGCTGTTTCTTCTCGTAATGCCACCACTCGCGCGAAGTTTGGGCTTCACCGATCTCCAGGCTGGCTTGATCGTGAGTCTGTCAGCTCTGCTATTGATGATATCAGCGCCTTTTTGGGGGCATTTGAGCGACCGACTGGGACGACGGCCTGTTCTTAGTCTCGCCATTGGAGTAAGCGCGATAGCTCTTGCCGCCATTGCTTGTGTCATTCACTTACGCCTGAGCGGTATGTTTTCAGTCGGCGTTGCGTTGATCTCAATTGCCGGATTTCGGGGCTTACAGGTTTTGCTGGTGGGCGGAATGTTTCCCGCAGCCCAAGGTTATATTGCTGATACGACCGAACGCTCGGATCGAACCAGAGCAATGGGGTTGCTTGGGGCCACGACGGGACTAGGTGGCGTTGCCGGCGCGGCCGTTACATTTGGTGTGGCTCCCAACCACCCTGCAACAGCGTTCGGATTTGTGGCACTAGTGCTGACGTGTGCATTAGTTGCAGTCAATAAAATCGACGTTTTCAAAGTTCAACACATTAAAAACCCCGAGAACACGGAAAACCTTGGCAAAGCATTCAATATATCTTGGCCATATATGGCCATCACGATGGTATCGTTCGCAGGATATAGCATTCTTCAACAGGTAACAGCCATCAGAATGCAAGACACCTTGGGATTCACTGTTGATGTCTCAATCGCAAGATCGGGCGCAGGATTTCTCTGTACTGCAATTGTGATGGTTTTAACACAAATAGTCTTGTTGCGTTTTCTGACTTTAAAACCATCAACCCTACTGGCAGCAGGCGCGCTGATTTCCATTATATCCGTCCTATTAAATATCTCAGCCACCAGTTACGGCATAATTTTTTGTTCATTGCACATCCTGGGCATCGGTTTGGGTCTGATGTTACCAGGGAATATGGCAGGGCTCAGCTTGGACAATGCCCCCGGCACGGAGGGAAAAGCGGCTGGCCTTAATATTTTAGCTCAAGGTATTGGGAGACAATAGGCCCAGTTCTTGCTTCATACTCTTATGGTATCTCTCGGCTACAACCCTTCAAAATCAGCTGTTTTCTCTTCATTTTAGCACTCGGCGTAGCGCTTTATTTGAACCGCCGATCGAAACAAAGACATAGATGACGGTTTTTGCCTTCGCCTGATGCTCAGCGGAAGCCCCCTCTACGCCTTGACTAGGGATAAACCGCTGCCCGTGCCAGAGGTAGATGTGCTGATTGCCAGTCAAGAAGCTAGTTAGATGGGACGCATTTGGATACTTTATAAAACCTAACGCTTCACTCTAATAAGACGGGATCTGAAGTCAGTTTAAAACCTACTCAAAAAAAATTGGCAAACAATCTTACGATGCTACAGGGTTTGTTATGGCAATCTAAAATGATCATCAATGAAGCGACGATCTCGAGTATCTTTATGCCAGCCTATTGCCCTTCGATAGCTACCGAAAAGGTGGTTTTCGCGTAACTCCTCCGCACGCAGGCTATGTATGTTTTCCGCGTCTGGATCGACGTAAAGCGCATCCACAGGGCAATAAAGTTCGCACATGAAGCACGTCTGGCAAGAACTCTGGCGGGAAATTTTCGGGGGCCCTTCAGGCATTGCTTCGAAAACATTGGTCGGACACACCTGAACACAGAGATTGCAGCTTGTGCAGATGTCGTTATCGAGAACTTCGATCATTATTGTGCAGCCTCTCCATAAACGCCCGGGTCGATTTGTTCTGGTCTTATAGTGATCGTGTCGAGGCCACTTACTACAAGCCGGTGATGCTGACCCGGGTCTTGTCGAGGAAAATCGTCCCGCCGGTGCATGCCGCGTGTTTCCGTGCGCGACAGGGCCGCGCGATACATGAAACGGGCCGTTGCCAGCATTGCTTGCGCCTCTCGCAACCGGAAGGCCCGGTTATCGTCAACAACCGTTGGCGAGCAAATGAGCCGCCATAAACAGTCGAGCCGGTCAAGCGACTGCGCAAGTGCCGCATGAGTACGAAAATAATTGACGGCGAGAGGAAATACCTCGTTCTGAATGGACTTTATGAGGATTTCAGGATCGACGGTTGCGGAAATTTGACCGTCCGATGCGGTGGGATTTGTCACCGGTACTGCCTGAAAATCAGCCCTGCCTCGCGCGAAAGCAGCCGCAGCAGCACCTGCAAACGCGCCCGTCGCAATGGCCCAGGCAGCGTTATGGCTTCCGCCACCGGTAAACCCGCCGCAGATCGGTTCACGCGTGGCGTTGTCACCGGCTGCGTACAAACCGGCTACATTGGTTGCACAATCGCGCCCCGTCAGACGCAAGCCGCCGGTGCCCCGAACCGTCCCTTCCAAACGCAGTTTGACCTCGAATAACTCCGTGAAGGGATCTATGCCACGACGGTCGAACGGTACGAAGAAATTGGGCTGAGCGCGCCGGAGGATCGTTTTGACATCGTTGCTTTCGGCGAGGTCGAGTCTCGCGAAGACGGGTTCCGATAACAAGACACGGGCAATGATCGAACGTCCGCGGGCAGAGCCTGCCCCCTCAATTAGGCTGCCGTCCTTTCGATAGAACTGCGCAAAGCGGTAGAGCGCGGTTTTGGTGATCGAAGCGAAAGCCGGAGAAATTGCATAGGCGGATGAAAACTCCATGCCGGAAAGTTCGGCTCCGGCTTCCGCACCCATCAGATAACCGTCGCCGGTGAGCACGTCGCAACCCAGAGCCTTGCTCATAAACGCACAGCCGCCTGCCGCCAGTACAACCGCGCCCGCGATTACCTGCCAATGACCGCCTTCCTGTCGCCGCAGCCCGTGAGCTCCGATGACCCTCTTTCCATCCATTAGCAATTGAGTTGCGGGGTGATGATCAAGGATGGTAACCCCCGCATTTCGCACGCGACGGCGCATCAGGCGCATATACTCCGGTCCCTGGACGGAGATGCGCTGCTGTTCGCCCTTGTCGTCGCGGGGAAAAGGATAACCCCAGTCCGCGAGCCGATTGACGCTTTCGAATGTCTTATCGAGGACCGGCCCCATCCACGACCGTTCGGAGAGATAGCCTCCCATCGCTTCACGGCTCGCCATCGCGGCTTCCCGCTCGTCGGGATCCGGACGAACGTACCATATCTGTGTGCCAGCCGAGGCAGTGGCACCCGAGCTTCCGCAATAGCCCTTGTCAACCAGAACTACCCTTGCCCCTGACGCCACGGCTTCAAGAGCTGCCCAACATCCTGCCGGGCCGCCGCCAATTATGAGAACATCGCAGGCAAGCTCGCTCTCGGTCGAAACGAGAGCCGACGCTTTCCCAGAAGCAGGACTCATGACAGTATTCCTTTCATGGAAGAAATCCGGTTGCACATTAAATCCATGTAATGCATAGATTTTTCTGCGTTTATCCTTGGAGCTTGCCGATGACTTTTGCCAGCCTTGCCATGTACATCAATCCGCCACCGGTGAAAGAGGCGACGAGGCTGTTCTGGATGGCATTGAGTGAACGTCTTCGTTCCGCAGGCATGGAAGCACCGGCCACATTGGACGACGATATTCCTTTTAATGAGGCCTGGCTCAGGCCTGACCTGATCTTTGCGCAGACTTGCGGTTACCCCTATGTCCAGGACTTGCGCGGCAAAGTGCGGCTTGTCGCAACACCGGTCTATGGTCTTCCTGGTTGCGATGGGCCGATCAAGTGCAGTTTCATTATTGTGAATGCGCAATCGTCTGCAACGTCGATAGAGGATTTTCGTGGTGGACGCGCGGCCATCAACGATCCGGGAAGCAACTCCGGCTATAATCTGTTCCGCCACTTCATCGCACCGCACGCGATCAACGGACGTTTCTTTTCCTCCATCGTGGAAACCGGCGGGCATTGGTCGAGTATTGAAGCGGTGGCAAGCGGCAAGGTCGATGTTGCGTGCGTCGACTGCATCACCTTTGGAAATATTTTGCGCTTCGACCCTGACCATGTGGCCGGCGTTCGCATTCTGGCAGAGACTGTGAAGGGGCCGGGTCTGCCGTTTATCACTTCCATGTCCACTACGGCGCGGGAATTGGAAATCCTGCGTGCGGCCCTGACGGAAATCACGCTTGATCCGAAACTGGGCGATGTCTGCGATACGCTCTCGCTGCGTGGTGTTCGTTTTCTGGACGACGCCGATTACGAGGCTCTTGCGGAACTGGACCGGGAGGCAGTACGCCATGGTTATCCCACCCTCGCCTGAGAAACCATAGCGGGATAAGCCGCGATTGGAAAATGGCAAGCCACGCTGCGCGCATCTGCTCCCGTCTTCAGGACCGGAGCTTCATTTTCGCATTTTTGCCGGGCAACTGGGCAGCGTTTATGGAACCGGCATCCAGATGGTGGATTGATGGGGCTCGGCAATTCGCCGGAAAGGACCACGCGCTCGCGCCTGCGGCTGGTATCAAGCGTGAGGTTGGCAGATAGCAATGCCTGTGTGTAGGGATGTGCCGGATTTCGAAACAGTGCCGCGGTCGGTCCGCTTTCAACGATCTGACCGAGATACATCACGGCGACACGATCGGTAACACGACCGACAACGTTGAGATTGTGGGAGATGAGCAGATAACTCAACCCCAGATGGTCGCGCAGCGTTCTCAGGAGGTTCAGGAGTTCGCCTTGTACCGAAATGTCTAAACCTGCTGTCGGCTCGTCAGCGACGATGACAGTCGGGTCGGCAGCAAGCGCTCGCATGAGTGCCACACGCCGGGCCTGTCCACCACTGAGCTGATGCGGGTAGCGCGTAAAAAGCTGTTCACCGAGCCCGATAGTTTTTCCAAGCGCAAGGATACGCGCCCAGTTTTCGGGCGTATTGGCCCGTCGAATTTTCAGGGGTTCCGCCAAAAGCGAGCGCACGGTCATACGGGGAGAAAGCGATGCGGCGGGATCCTGAAACAAAAGCTGAATCTTGCGTTGTTGTACCAAGCGGCTTTGGCCTGAACGGTCGTGCAGAATTTCGCCTTCGACCGACACACTACCACCGGCCAGCGGTTGCAATCCGACGAGCGCACGTGCAACGGAAGACTTGCCACAACCACTTTCGCCAACCAAACCCAGCGTTTCGCCACGTTGCAATTCAAGTGAGATGCAGTCGACTGCGACAAGACGATCATAGCGGACGACAATATCTTTGAGCGACATAACCGGAGCCGTCATCGTGCCGCCTCCAGCCAGCACGTATAATTCTGTCCATTGCCGCCTTGCCGCTTCGGTGGCTTTTGTCTGCAAATGTCGTGGCGCAAGGGGCATCGGCTGGCAAAGATGCAGCCTTCGGGACGGTTGGACAGGTCGGGAACACTTCCGGGAATGGTTGTCAGATTCTGCGAAGGATCAAACCCCGCGTAAGGATCGATTTCGCAGGCGAGCAGTGCTCGCGTATAAGGGTGGTGCGGTCGATGCAGCACCGCACTTACCGGACCACTTTCGACGATTGTTCCGGCATACATGACGATGACGGTGTCGCAGAGTTCGGCGATCAAACCCATGCTATGGCTCACCACCAACATCGAGGCCGATGTGCGCTGCCTCAGGCGACGCAAAATCTCGACCACCTGTGCCTCGATAGTGGCATCAAGCGCCGTGGTCGGCTCGTCTGCAATCAGAAGCTTTGGCTCGATCAGCAGCGCCATCGCAATCACCACGCGCTGACGCATACCGCCGGAAAATTCATGCGGATAACGCCGCATGCGAAGCGCTGCATCCGGAACGCCAACATCGGCAAGCATGGCTTCTGCACGTTGCCAAAGACCCTCTCGACTTTCTTTTGGAAATCGGCGTCGCTGGATATCGACGAGCTGGGTTCCGATCATGAACATCGGATTGAGTGCAGACATCGGGTCCTGAAAAATCATGGCTATATCGGTACCGCGTCGGGCTGCCGTATCTTTCGCGATAAAATTGGTTTCACGGCCATCGAAAATGGCGCGCCGCAGGGAAATCTCGGCATTTGCGGCAAGCAGACCGAGCATGGCGCAGGCGACAGTCGATTTACCGCTGCCGCTTTCTCCGACGAGACCGACGGATTGCCCATGCCGGATTTCAATATCGACGTCGTCAAGGACATGCGTCCTGTGACCGTCCGCGCGATATGATACGTTCAGGGACTCTATATTGAGTAGAGTTTCGGTCACAGTTCTCTCCTCAGTTTTGGATCGAGCGTGTCGCGTAAAGCCTCGCCCAGAAGAGCGAAGCCGAGTGTAGCCGCGATCAGGGCAAGACCCGAAAAAGTGGCGAGCCAAATGGATTGGTCGAGATAGGTATAGCCGTCGTTCAGCAGATTGCCCCAACTTGCTAAAGGTGGGCGAACGCCGAGACCGAGAAAGCTCAATCCCGCTTCGATGGTGATGACGACGGGGATGTCCATGCAGGCCAATACGAATATTGGCCCAATGATATTGGGCGTGACATGGTGCAGGATCAGTCGCCAAGTTTCGGCACCCAACACCTTTTCCGCCTCGATGAACGGACTGTTGCGAATGGCAATGGTCTGCGCACGCGCGACGCGTCCGAAATGCGGAATAAAGACGATACTGACAAGCAATACGACGTTACCAAGCCCTGGCCCGAACACGGCAACCAATGCCAGTGCGAGAATGACGCTGGGAAAAGAGGTGACAATGTCAAAGACACCGACAATGAAAAGATCAACTGCCCGTGGCGAAAGGGCTGCGACCACTCCCAACGAAACACCCGCGCTCAAGGAAATAGTGATAACCGAGAGCGAAATACCAAGCGCCACCCGTGCGCCATAAATCAGGCGGCTCAATATATCGCGACCGAGATGATCGGTTCCCAGAATATGTTGCAGAGACGGGTCCGCAAACCGATTTCCGGGCGCAATGGTGTTAGGATTGTAGGGTGCAATCAGTGGCGCAGCGATTGCAATCACACATAGCAGCATGACGGCAAAAAGTGCAAAACTGCCGCCAGGCCGGCGCGATAGATTGATGATCGTGGTCATGTCATTGGCTCCGCCCGGACGTAAACCGTGCGCGCTCCCGCGGGTCGATCAGGCTCTGGACGAGTTCGGCGACGAGATTGGTCGCTACATACAGAAGCACGATGACAAAAACGCCCCCTTGAACAACCGGATAATTGCGGGTGCGAATGGCATCGTAAATGAGAGACCCCAAGCCTGGCCGATTGAAAATCACTTCCGCAAATACGGCGCCTCCCATTAATTCACCAAAACCCATGCCGAGAACCGCAACCGTGGGCAAAATGGCCGGTTTGAGGGCGTATTTCGTCAGGATTATCGCTTCGTTTACGCCATAAGCACGGAGTGTTCTGATATGGCTTTCGCTGAGCACTTCAAGCAGTGAAGAGCGCAACAGCCGCGCAATATAGCCGATCCAACCGACGGCAAGTGCTGCGGTTGGCAGCACCAGATGCCAGAACTGATCTCTGAGATTACCGGTTTCGCCCGCACCCAAGACCGGAAACCAGCGAAGTGTCACCGAGAACACCATCAACAGGAAGACGGAGACCACAAAACTGGGCGTCGAGATAAATCCGACGCTCAAAAAAGCGACACAACGATCCAGCCTGCCACCCGGCCAGCAAGCCGAAAGAAGCGCCAACGGCACCCCAAAAACGATCGCACAAAGCATGGCGGAAACAGCAAGAGCGACAGTATTGGGCAGTGCACCGGCAACTAGTGCCAACACCGATTGGCCATTGAAAACATCTTCGCCAAGATCGCCACTCAATAGCCGTGCGAAGAAACTCAGAACCTGCTCGATCAATGGCTTATCGAGGCCGATGCGTGAATTGAGAGCGGCAATGGCCTCCGGTGTTGCGCGCGAACCAAGAATGACTGTCGCCGGATCTCCCGGGATAAGACGTGTCAGGGCGGTCAACAATACGACGGAACCGACAACGGCGAGAAGTGCCGTTGCCACTTTGAATGCAAGATGGGTGTGGAGAGACATGCCTTTCATCGAGGCATATCCCCGGGATACATCACAACAGCAGTCACGTTCTCAGGCCGTTGTTTCCGAGAAAGCCGTATAGAGCCAGTTGTTACCATTCGGCAATACACCGGGTTTCAACCAATTTCGCGAGGCAAAAGCATTGAGGTTATGCGTAATCCAGATAAAAGCAGCGGATTCATCGAGTAGTTTTTGCGCTTCGATATAGATTTTTTCCCGCTCTGCCGGGTCGACCGTCACGCTGCCTTTCGCGTGCAAGGCATCAAAATCCGGATTCTTCCAGCGCTGCCAGTTCCATTGGCCGACTTGATCCGAGGTGAACCATTGGGTCTGAAAACCGGGATCGAACTTTCCGTTGAACTTGATCAACGACAATTCGAGGTCCTTGCTGGCGTCATTGTTGCCAAGGGCCCAATAGGCTGCAGATTCCAGTGCTTCGATCTCCACTTCAATACCAACCTCGGCAAGGTTGGCCTGAATGATCTGGGCAATCGCTTCATAGCGCGCATTGGCTTCAATCGTCAGCTTCGTCTTGAACCCGGTGGATTGACCCGTTTCAGCTAGCAACGCCTGTGCTTTCTCCAAATCGCGCTTGTAGACCGGCGCGTCTTTCCAGTAGCCTAGCAAACCAGGTGCCAACAGGGCGTTGGCGCGCGGATAAATTCCGGAATATGCGCCTTGCAATATCGCTTCGATATCGACCGCATAACGCAGGGCCTGCCGCACACGCACATCGTTAAATGGAGGCTTTTCGATATTCGGACCGAACCAGACATAATCGATGGCCGGAATTTCCGTCACGCTGGCGTCCGGCAATGCAGCCAGCGGCTTGCCTTTTTCCGGGTCTATCGCGGTGAAGTCGATCTCGCCCGACTGGAAGGCGATTTCAGCCGTCTTCTGTTCTCCGATGGGCTTGCCGACAATCTGCTGGAAATGCGGTTTTATCGGACCTTTGTAATCAGGGTTGATTTCAAGAACGAACTGTTCACGCGGTTTCCACTCTTTCAAAACGTATGGGCCGCTACCGATCAACCTTGTTGCAACGTCTTTGCCCAGTTTCTCGTAAGCTTTTTTGGAAACGATGCGTCCGGAACCATCCGCAAGTGCGATCGTGTAGAGCGCCGGTGCCGGAGTTTTGAGAATAATGCGTCCTTCGAGCGGCCCCGTGACTTCAACACGGTCGAGAGCAGCCCAATCCTTGGCATATGTAACAGGCTTTCCTTCCGCATCGGGCCTGGTGAAACGCTCAAAAGAGAACTTCACGTCATCGGCGGTCAATTCACCGTAACCATCGGTGAAGACCAGACCGCTTTTGAGCTTAAAGCGAATTTCGGTGTCGCTGACCTGTTGAAGTTCTTCTGCTGCATCGAGTTCCCATTGCGTCGAACCCGGTTTGAAAGAGATCAGGCCTTGCTGCACAGACCAGATGACGTTCAAATCGACAGGGCCGGAACGGTTGGCGGGATCCAGGTTGGAGAGGTCTTTTTCGACGCGCACAACGATTTTCGAGCGATCCGTATTGGCGAAGGCCGGATGAACGCTACCAAGCGCGACAGCAGCAGCAAGAGATGCACTCCCGACCAATATTTGTCGGCGGGTTGGATCGAATGACATGAGGGCCCCTCCAGGATTAAGCCTTGGCCGACCTCGCGGCTGAAAGCTTCGCAAATAACTGGATTTATTAGAGCTTTTTATCCATAGAATTTATAGAATAATTATTTTTCGATACATCGCTTCGTGGCATGAACTTTTGCTTTTTTTTGCAGTTGTGCGCAAAACCATGCGGCGCGGCTGAGGCGGTCCGGCTCCTATAATAGCCCGTCTTCTTCGGTTTCAGAACGCGCTCATGGACAATTCAATACGCAATGATTCAGCAAAATCAGACGTTGCAGATATAGCGGCTGTCGAATGGCAAACCGTGATATTGGCTGCAGCTATTTATGGCGGATTTCTTGCCGTGACATGGTTCTGGGCATCGTTACCGGTCGTTGTTGTGATCGCCGCGGGCGGGTGGATCATTGCCTGGCATTCCTCGCTTCAACATGAAGTCATTCACGGCCACCCAACCCGCAATCGTCTGATCAATGACGCAATAGGCTGGCCGCCGCTGTCTCTGTGGCTGCCTTATCCGATATATCGTGAGGGGCATCTGACACATCATCGTGATGAACATCTGACGGACCCCATCGAAGATCCCGAATCCTTTTATCTCACGCGGGCAGCGTGGGAACGTATGGGGCGTTTCGGCAAGGCTTTGTCGGGCTGGAACATGACTCTGCTTGGGCGCCTGACAATTGGTCCCCTCGTGATGATCCTGAGTTTTATGGCGCAAGAGTTCGAACAGATCCGGCATGGTGATCGCACCCGGGCGAAACTCTGGATCGGCCATTTCGGTGCGGTTGCAATCGTCCTGCTATGGGTCGTGTGGATATGCAAAATGCCGCTCTGGTTATATATGCTCGGTTTTGTTTATGTCGGTGCAACTCTCAGTCGACTCCGTTCCTATGCGGAGCATCGCTTTGCCGAGCATCATGAGGAGCGCACCGCAATTGTAGAGAATACACCTGTCTTCGGGTTACTCTTTCTCCATAACAATCTGCATGTCCTGCACCACCAAAGACCAGCCATACCCTGGTACAAGATTCCCACGATCTATCACCGCGACCGTCAGCTTTTAATCGAACGGAACGGTGGGCTCGTTTATAACGGTTATCTGGACATCGCCAGACGTTTCCTCTTCAAGGCCCATGACGATCCGCGTCATCCATTGCATTAATGGGCTAGCTGAGATCACGGACTTCATATCACTATTAGGGACATGAACGATAATACAAACAATGGGCTAAAAATTTCGATGCTAATTGATAAAGAAAGACGACGGCTGAGCGTTGTTAGAGCATCAGGGGAAATTTATTTGGATGTTACTACATTAAAGTGAGATTGAAGGAGCAGGACCGACTCTCCCTTGTTACTGAACGTAGCGCCAATTCCAGATTGCCAGTCAGGAACGATGCGGCAAGAACTGAGCCTTCTATCAGTCCAGCGTTTAACGTTTATACCAATTAGTGGCCGGCTCCTTCGAGGCTCACAGTCTCGCTCAATCAAGTTTAGTTTGTGCAGTTAGGATCGCCAACTCGCTTGATGTAAGGATGACGGTATATCGATACTGGGATGAACCACGCTCTCGACCATGAATGGCGCATGCTACGAAAGTGATCTGCAGCCCTCCATCAGACGTAGCTTCTGTATGAGATTCTTTGAGTGCTTCGTTATAAATCGTAGCCGTATCTGCCCATTCGCGCCTTGCGGCTCCAACGTTTACAATCATTACATTCCCTGTCTTATCGTTTGCCGGAGCAATTGATGGTGAGCTGAAGTGCTCCCGGGCGTTTCTATGAGGCTGTCAGGTTTAATAGAAGAACCATAAACGACGGTGTTCTCATCCTGTTTGAGGATGGCAGATAAAAAAGGAGCCGCTTGGTTCGATTGGCAGTCGGCACACGTTTTTTATTCGAATAATGGCCACCAACCAACACTCCGCATTTTTGGGTTGGCAATATGCTCAGTTCGACGAAACTGGGCTCTGCGCTCTTGGAGTGGAGCCTTTAATTGACTATCCGTTTATGTCGCCGAATAGCCCGGTTCAAGCGTCGTGTGCGGAGCGCGATAATGCTTCCAGCAGTGATTGAAAGGCGATAGTAGTTGCCTTCGCATTTTTCTTAAATTCCAATGAGCCAACGAGGATTATCTTGTTGCCTTGTATTCCTGCATTTTCTCAATTTCACGAATGAATTGCTCTGCATATTGAGCTGTGTCAAAATAGTCCTGCTCATTTACTCCAAGATTATGATGACGGGTAAACACTGCCTTCAATCGATCCAGAAACTTGGGCTCAGTCTCAGCCAGATGGCCGATAAGGACCTGAAGTATCTGTTCGTGAGCCAGAACCTTCCGTTCGAGCGCGGTTGTATCATTTCTCATCGGGTTTACCACCTCTCGGTCCATGACGTCCCGTGCGCGAGCGGGAAAATCCACCGCACGCACGTCGCAAGATGTTTGCAAGCCTGGTCCAATCCCGAGAGGGTTCACTCATCTGCCGATGAGCATTTCTAAGGTCGCCTTTACTGGCAGCCTGATCCTCTTCATGGCGCGGACGTACAGGTTGATTGTGTTCAGACGATGTGGATGAACGCTCCTTTTTCATTTCAGCCTCCTGTTAATGCACGCTTGCATTCGCGCTAAAGCGCTTTAGCAAGCGCATTGCTACATGCTGTGGCGAGCGCAGCATTCGGTTGTTCCGCTCCCAACGGCGTGGCCCAGCCGGATTTTTCGATAAGCGTGCGGCGCGAATAGGCCGGTGCGGCTTTGTATTCGGCCATCACCTTTACGGCCTCGGGATCATTCTTCGATTTTTCCAGGCAGTATGGTGTAAGCGCGAGTGCCACACCGTCAGACATATTGGACGCGATTAGATGTTCTGACGTCCCTCCAGTGACCCAGCCGCCGAAGGTAAAGCCAACAGCCATTGTTGCAATCGCACCAACTATCGCTCCGCCAAAAGCGGAATTTATCCATTGGGCATTTTCATGGTGAAATCCGATCTTCAACGATCGAACGCGCCTTATTGCGCGTTGAAATGCATTATACCACTCTTATCTGAATAGCTTGCACGAATTCTACCTGCGTGGAAACCGCCGCTTCCGCATGTTCGTTCAGCGACGCTCCGAAGCAATTGCGCTCAGTTCAGGAGGTGCGATCCTCGCTCGACCAGAAGGGTAGAGGTTCTGTTACAAAAATGTCCTGCAACGGAACGCTGATTGTCAGTCAGAAACACACCCATCGCTGGAAAGTAGATCGTTCTCTTTGAAGAGACAGAACCTATGGTTCTCTGGCAGTCTCTCGCTTCCACTTATGAAACTGCTTAATTATCAGGAAGCCCCACTGCGCTGCGAAAAAAATTATTTTCTTTTCAATGCTCTGACAGGGTGTCTTGCCAATTCTGACCGCCATAATAGAAGCCCAACACGATCACTTGGCTCTCAGTAACATTGAAAGCAATCGTAACTCGACGTTCGAACCCGACCGTTCGTAGCCCCTCACGAATATCGTTCCGTAATGTTCCCCGCTCAGAAGCGCATTCAAAGCCACGCACGTATTTGGTCAATCTTTCAATATAGCCAAGCGCGGTATCCGGAGAAGCATTTTCCGCGATCCAGTCATAAAGGGCCAAAAGGTCCATCTCCGCTTCGGGTGATAGAACTACTGTCCTACTTATCACTTGAGATCTTTCTTACGCTTGGCATGCCGTTGACGAATTGAGTCCAGAGCGGAATCAACTGATACTGCCCGAGATGGGTCGGACGTCATTGCATCATAAGAAGCTGCTACATCGTTTTTCAGCCAGCGTTCGATGGCCGCGTCCCGTTCACGCAGGGCCCGGATACCCGCACGGACAACCTCGCTGACCGAAGCGTAGTCACCCGTCTTGATCTTTGAGTCGATAAATGCTGCCTGTTCACTAGGCAGACTAATCGTACGTTTTTCGATGTTAGCCATTTCGCACCTATTTTACCCGATCCATTTAGGTATGAATAAATCATACCTCAATCCCCGTTGAGTACAAAGCTTTGTTTTCTATTGCCTAGAAGGAGATAATTTCCGGGCGGTTGCCGATCAGAGAGTGCGGGAGTCTAACCTCCCGAATGGAGCCGCTAGCAGACCATCTTGCTTTTGCGAGACATTAAAAAATCATTGAGCGTCAAAACTCTTGTTCATGCTGAATAGTTTTGACGACCTAAGCTATCCGTGGGAAAAATAGCGGCTTAATTCTTCGGAACGATAATACACCAGTGAGATTATTCATGACCAATGGATGGCTGTCGTGGATCGGGAAATAGTCTGGACGTTGTTATTATTGATAATCCTGATTGCCAGCGCGGCAGCAGGTGCGTTTTTACGGGTCCGACTTCCCGCTCCACACCGTAGCAATGAATCCTTAGACTTTCTACGAATTGTGACCGCACTTCTGGTAACCTTCGTTGCACTGGTCCTGAGCCTGCTACTCGCTTCTGAACTGGCTTCCTATAACACAGCCTCTCATGACCGTAATCATTATGCCGCAAACCTCACGCAACTGGATGGCTGCATGAGAGATTTCGGCCCTGAACTGGTGGAACAGCGGCAGCAATTGCATGGTTACACAGCCGCAGTCATCGCCAGCACCTGGCCTGATGAACCTCACCCAGCAGGAGTGAAATATCCGGACACATCCCAGTTTCCGCTCGTTGGAGAAGCCCCTGTGCTCACTGGCGTAATGAACGATATCGGCATTGCATTGGCGGCTTTGCAACCGCGGGATCCGCTGCATCAGGCACTGGCGACGCGGTGCAAGGACATTTTCGCCGTTGTCTCTGCGGCCCGCTGGACCGTTATTGAAGATACCCAAGGCTCGCTCTCAGAACCATTTTTTGGGGTATTGGTGTTCTGGCTAATGTTGATGTTCCTGAGTTTTGGCCTTCAGGCGCCTCGAAACTCCCTATCCTTCTGCATCGTCGCAATCGCCATAGTTTCGGTTATAAGCGTAGTGTTCGTTATTCTGGACCTTGACCGGCCCTATGGTGGAATTTTTGAAATCTCGAGCCACTCGATGCGCCTCGCACTTGCCGATATGTTGCGTTGAATTTCACGGCAGCAGACACATCGAGAGTTTCTCGCCCAAATCGTCGTTTGGACTGTTTCCCATTGTCAGAACCGGCTCTGGTTCCAACCTGCTGAAAAAAATGAGCCGGTGACCGATCCTTTCGCTATTTGAATAAATCAATCCAACAAACTGATTGCCAGTCAAAGAAGCTCTCTGTACCGAAAGTATTCGTTGCCTAACCTGTACAGCACATCTGACCTGTTTTGCTGATATTGCAAATAGCTGTTACAAACCCAGACCGATTGGGAAGCGATGCTGGGGGCTTGTCCGCTTAGGTCGGACATAAATTGTGCGATTTTACCACTTCACGCGGAACCCGACAGTCCCCTTATAGGCATAGCTGTCGCCAAAATTGGCGAGACTGGTGTTGATCGTACCTTCGCCAAAGAGCGAATATTTGTCGCCATTCCAATTGTAGCTGCCGCCAAGCCCAATGCCGCCCCAGAACCGGTCGTTACGGCTGGTAAAGCCGGTGCCGGAAACGTCCACCCTGGTTCCATCCAGAAACTCGTAATAGAGATTGGCAATGCCGTAGAGATAGGTTCGGTCAATCAGGCCATTATCGTTGTACCAGGAATTCTGCCGATCAATGCTCAAGCCAAGGCGACCTTGCAGACTATCACCTCGGTCAAGACTCACCTGCGCGCCAAAGACATCATTGAAACTGTCGAAATCGACATTCGAATAAACGAGCTGTGCTTGCGGCGTGACGGACCATTGCTCGTTCAGCATTACACGCTGGCCGCTTTCCAGCGAGAGCGCATAGCCGAACCCGTTATTGCCGTCCGTCAGCCCCACCCCGGCAAGCGTGGAATCCAGATTGCTGTCATACCAGGTCGCCTGCGCCTGACCATCGATATAGAAACCACCTTCTCCATACCATGTCAGCGTGCCGCCAAAACCGTAGCCGTCCGTCGAGATTTCGCCGTCGCCATAAATGGAGCGCGTCTTGGCCTTGCCGTGCACGTAATGCACGGTCAAGCCACCGATCAGCTTACCGCTTTCGTTCTCGACGAAAAGACCGTCGAGCCCGGCTTGAAGGCGGAACGTGTTGAAGTCGTAATCAGTGCCCGATGTCAAGGAACGTGGCGACATGTTTGTGTGCACGCCTTCGACGCGGCCCCATACGCCATTATTTTCGATCAGAACGCCCGTTTCCTGCGGCGGCGCGTAAGGCGAACCGATTGGGTCCGCGCCTTCCGACAGCATGACATTGCCTGCGTGGCTCCAATAGCGATTACCAACGCGCTGTTGGAGCGTCGGGAGACCGTTCAGGCCCAAAAGCAGCTGCGGGTAGGCTTCGTAAACGGGGACACCTGGCTGATAGAGCGGCAATTCCTCGCCAGGCTCTTCTGGTTCCGGTTCAGGGTTGCCCGGTTCTGGCTCCGGCTCGGGTTCCACCGGGCTCATTGTCGAGCGGAGATACCAATCGCCGTCATTTGGCGTCGACACGCCACCCTTATAGAGCCTGTAGGCATAAGCACCGGCAACAACAGCTGGATCGCCATTGAATTCATAATCACCGAGAAGCGTGAATGAACCATCGGATGCGCCGCCAACGCTGATGATCCGAATGCCTTCCGTGGTGACTGCGCCTGTGCCGTTCACGTTGATGACGTCCACCAGCGTACTGCCAGCAGTATTGCCTGTGACGACGAGCATATCGGTTGCGGAACTGTCATTGCCCAATGTCGTATTGAGCCGCAAGTCGCCGTCCGATCCAGTATAATCGCCGTTGATGGTAAGGCGATCACCCACCGAGCTGCCACCGGCCGCCAGATCGATCAGACCAGCATTTTCGACCTCGACAGCAGAACCTGCCACACTCGGCGAGATGGCGTAGCTTCCACCGCTCGCGATGACCGAGCTGGTGCTATCGATGGTCAGTGTGCCCGTCCCTGTTTCGGCATCACCGAGTGTCAGGTCGCCGCCCATGGTCAGTTGCGAACCGGATAAAAGGCTGATGCTTTCCCAGTTGATGAAACGCTCAGGCTGCGATGTCTGCACATTGGTCAGCGTAATTGTATCCGTGCCCAGACCACCATCAATCACTGTGGTCGGCCGGACTGTGGCTTCGGTCAGGTTCTCCAGATTTGCTATATCGTCGCCACCATTCAGGTGGATTTCTCCGGCAATCGTGCCCGCACCGGTCCAGTTCAGCGTATCAACACCGGCACCGGTGAGCACGTCGCCTGTGATAGCGCCACCCGTCACGTTGATGGTATTGACACCACCTGCAAGACTAATCGCCGTGCCATTACCACCCGTAATGATACCGGCATTGCTCACCGTATAACGGCTGCCAGCACCGAGAACACCGGTAGCCAGTGTGCTGGTGATCACGCCCGTTTCGGTATTCGTCAGGACTGTACCGCCCAGCATATAAACACCGTTGCCGCCATCCCCGGAAGCAGTGATCGTGCCGGAATTGACGACGGTTTCGTTTACGCCCGCCAGAACACCATAGGCATTCAAACCGCTTACATTAACTGTTCCGGTGTTGGTCAAGAAGCCGAAACCTCCCAGCGAGCGCATGCCATGCGCTGTCTGGCCGGTTGTGGTGATCGTGCCGTTATTGGTGAGCGTTCCCTGATATTGCTTCGACATCCCAAAGCCATTCAGCGACGTTGTCGTGATCGTGCCGTTGTTTACGGCATTGGCATAATCGTCGAGCAGAACGCCGGAACCCGGCGGATTGAGGATCGCGCCAGCACCAATCGTTACAGTGATATTGTCCTGACCCGTCGTTGCGATCACCCCGTATGTGAAGGGATTGGGCGCATTCGCATCGCAGGTAACGGTCTCGCCTTCGTCGGGCTGCCCTTCCGCAGTCGTGGAGCCTGTAATGGCTATGTTCCGCGTAACATTGAAACACGCTGCTTCGGCAATCGTGGGAAAAACCGCTCCAGCAAGTGTCGCCAATCCCGCAACCGCCAGGGTTGGAACAGCGCGGCGACCGAGCGCAGCTTGTATCGTAACGATCGTCGTAGAGCTGGCGAGGATGCGATCATATGTCCGGCTGACCATTCTGGAACCCCAATGAAGACAAGCTACCACTAACTTACAGCAATAATCTCATCAATCAATGCAACAACGAGAGGCAGTGAATCGATACTGAAACCCGTATTAATGAGGCACCGCGAGAAGAGTGCGGGAAGGACTGGAAGCCCCTCCCGCGCCGAAATACCTTTAACCGCGACCGGACGAGCCGGTGCGCCCCATGAGCAGACCGATCAGGAGGACGACGATGCCGACAGCGGCAGAAGCCGTTGTCGTTGCACCCGAATTGTCACGTGCTGCCTGCAAGACACGTTCACCGTGGTGACGTGCACTCGATACTACGTCCTCAACTACCGAGCTTGCTGTATTCAGCGCGTCGTCAGTTTTGTCGGTCGCAGAACCCAGGCGATCGGCCAACTGCGCGGAAAATCCGCTTAACTGACTGCGTAATTCACTGATCTGGTCCGTAATGGTGTCTTCGGGCTCTTTTGCCATCTAAGTAATTACTTTTGCCAATTCTTGTCTGATATACTTGGACGGCAGATAGATCGGCCCCAAATGAATGAACTTACTGCCTTCGGATGCGCCAGTCTTGCGTCGGCACATATCTTCGACAGCGCGTCGTTGGCTAAAGCAATATCTGTCGATCATTTCTGGCCGACCGAAATCGCGCGTTACGAATTGCGGGCGAAACATAAAGACGCCGTGGCTCGTTCCCGAGCCTGGCGCTAGATGGTCGTTTTCGATGGAAGGGTGATTTTGATTAAACACCTCCCGGTTCAGCCTGATTGCCAGTCAATAACAATTCCAGCGACGTCGAGGAACGCGCTCACTGCCACTGTCTCGTTAACACTGACAAGTAAGAAATTACATACTCGCTATGGGATTGTCTGGCTTGCAATGACAGCCGCAGCCGCGTTCGGCGCAAGCCAAATCAATTTTCATCAAAATGCTATTGAATAGACAGTCGTTAATGCTTGCTGGCGACGCGCGCCCTTGAAACCATCGGCGCGTGAATAGGAAACATTCAAGTAGGATGACTTACCAAAGCGACGCCCAAATCCAATTTTCGTAGTGAGATAGCTATTTTCGTCGGCATAATGACCATAGGTGTTTTCAACCTCATGCTCAACGCCAACCTCAAATTGCGGAGACCACGCACCGGGACGAAATACCGGCTTCTCTATACGAACTGATGCACCTATCATCGTATAATTGATCACATCCGCTTCAACAGGTGCACCGAGATTATCGATTGTGCCCCGTCGCTCGGTTCGATGAATTGCCGTCGTCAGTGACGGGCGTACGAGCCATCTCTCGTTAATAAAACTAAAGTCCTCATGGCTCAGTGTGCCAACCAAATCAGTCTGCCAGTACAGGCGGGTATAATCTTGCTCACTCTTCCAGTCAGTAAAGCCGATCGGCACCATAGTCTTTGTTCGTCCCCACATCGCGGCGAAGCGACTTGAAACAGCCAGATGATCATTCATCTTGTACAGAACATCAGTGCGCACTCCACCATTACTGCTATTCACCGTACCGTCGCTGACATTAAGATCGGTGTTCTGCGCATCGAAAGTCGCCCCAATGCCCCAGGCAAAATTGTCTGTCGGCATGTTCATATACTCGATGGAAATAGCGCCCAGCGAGAAATCGCCGTAAGTCAAACTCTCCCGTTCAAACGAGTGTGTAGAGCTGGCATTGAATGCGATAAATGACCGGCCACCAGGCAAATTGACCAGAGCTGAGACCGGAGTGACAAATACACTCGCGCTATCTGTGTAACCGCTCGTGATACCAGTCGCATCTGCGTTCGCCTTGTGGGCCATTTCTTGATTGATACGCGCCTGAATGGTGCCGTAGGTCTCGTTACTGCTCCACTTGGTGAGCACTCCGGCACGACCGAATACCGTTTGAAACAGCACCGTTCCACCGGGCGTTACTTGGTTATTCTGATCTTCAGCATAGGACTTACAGATACAAAGAGTTTCAAATACCAGCACTGCGATGAATATATTTTTTATCTTCATTAATTTTATCTCCCATACCGCGATATCATTGGCCAGTATTGCTGGGCTTTCGCTATTTTTGCAGTGATTGTTCCCTTCATTATCGTTATAAAATATCTCTTGCGAGATAAATAGCAATAGTAAAATGTTACTGATGTGGAAACATTGCGTTTTCCATCAAGAGCAGATTGATGCAAGCGAGGACGGATACATGAAGCATCTATTCACGACCATCACTGTGGCAGCCACACTGATGAGCATAGCCACAGTGAATCAGGCATCGGCGCAGAGTGAGCCACGTGACATAAACCTTGAAGAGACCAACCGAAAACTCGTGATTGAATTCTACGATCGCGTCTTCAACCAGCATGAAGTGGAGAGCGGCGCAGCCGTTATCGCGGACGACTACAAACAGCACAATCCTTATGTGCCCGACGGCAAGAAGCCGTTTGTCGCATTCTTCACACAGCACTTCAAAGAGTACCCCCAGGCCAAAGCTCGGATCGTGCGTAGCGCAGCCGATAAGGATTTGGTTTGGCTCCATACACATTCGACGAGAACACCAGACGAGCGCGGCAACGCAATCGTCGATATTTTCCGCGTCAGGGATGGGAAAATCATCGAGCATTGGGATGTTATTCAGTCCGTCCCTGAAAAGGCGGCCAATTCAAATACAATGTTCTGAACACGGAAAGCTGAGAACCAACTGCAAAGAGCGGCTTTTTCAGTCGACTGACATTTTGACGAGAATTGAAAATAGACCCTGTTATTCCCTCCCCGTGGCCTTCACGTGGCCCGGGGAGGGAAACCCTTTTTCCCAATGTCAGCAATCAACAACGTCCGGCCACCCTTAAGGTGGCCAGAATGTCTCTCATGATCGGGAATAATTAGAACGAGCGCTGAAAGCGAATTGTTCCACCTACTCCATCTGCGTCTACGAGACCTGCTTGGCGCAATGGATGATCGCTATCCCATTTTGTATATGTAATTTCCGGAGTAACCGAGAAGCCCGGGACCAATGTGTAGGAAACATTGGCAGCCAGCGCGGTTTTACCCCAATCCTCGCGGGCGGCCTGAATGTTGATGACTGCCTGTGGTGTGGCTTTAAACTTCGCACCACCCCACACAGCCCAGTTGCCACCCCACTGCCCATAGTTCTGATAAGGTGTTTCTGCAGAGGAGTAGGCTCCCTGCAGCCAAACCGAAAAGCGATCGTTAATCGTGGCATCACCGCGAACCTTGCCAGACCATTCCTCAATAACAGAGTCATATGTGGCAGTAGCGGCAATACGGCCCCAACCCGCCGTATACTTCAAGCCGCCGAGAACATGCGGCATATAACCGTCGATGCCATACAGATCAGCGCCCTGTTCGAGCGCGACAACCGCAGAAATGCCGCTCTCGGTCTTTAAAGTGTATGAAATTTTACCCGTACGCCAGGAACTGGCATACACGACGTCATCGTTGATGATATCGCCAAGATAGCCGGTGAATGTATGAAATTCACTGTCCTCGATGCCAATCTTGAACCCACCAAGTTGAATAATAGCTGTGCGGAACTCCACTCGGCTGGTCGCAGTGCCATATTCACCATCCTCACGCGAGTTGTTTGACAGGTTTACAAAACGAGTTTGCGTGAATGTCCTCAAAGTACCAAGATCGGTCTCGGAAGCAGTGGACGTTTGAAATACAAAACGGGCGTCTTTATCCCACCCCTTTCGATCAAATCCGGTATAGGCATCGCTACCACCCTTAATGTCATAGCGCAGATATCCGTAGACGCGGAGACAGGTCTCCGTACCCGGAATGTAAAAATAACCAGCGCCATAAGCATCGCAAACGCGAACATATTGTGCCGCCTCAGGTTCCGGCGCCACGATCACATCGGCGGCCTGAGAGCCGGAGGCGAAGACGAAACTTGCAGCGGAAGCTGCCAGTAATGTTTGGATTCGCATTGTTTCCCTCATATTTATGATTTTTTTGCCATGTGATGATATCACTTAAATATCATCTGACTCTTATAACATGTTATAAAAAATTCATACAATCAATGGACAGACTGAAACTTTTTCATGCCAGGAGGTTCAAAAGCGAATTTCTGCAAGCTGCACGGCCAATGGCAACCGAAATTAAAGCAGCAGTTAAACTGTAGTTTTACAAGAACAGAACGATGCACCTGCGGGAACACTTATTCCGCTTTTCAAGAGCACTGCCAGTCGAATAAACAAAAAATACCATAGCCATTGGGTTATGATCGAAGGCATGGCTACAAATACTTATCATCTAATGGGACGAGACAACGCAGGACGGAAATCGCATTCATAGCCCGCACTGCATTCATCTGTGACAGAATTATGCGTCTGCGTAGATCTGAGAACCCGCGAAACCTTCTGCCCGCAAGATTCGGTCTATGATGATTGATCGCATGCGCTGAATGTTGATCCGTGATGCGGCTTCCGCATCGTCGGGGCGATTGCGATATAGCGCCTCAATCAACGGATGAAAGTCGCGACGAAAATCTATCGGCGACGGCGAATATCTGCGGCGTGCTGCCACCACTCTGTCCAGCCGTTCAGAAACCTGCTGTGTCAGTGAAATCGCGTAAGAGTTATTGGACGCCAGACGAATAGCGCTGACTATATCGCCGGTGGCAAGAAGAACACGATGTTCTTGCTCTTCTGTTTGGGCAGCTTCAACGCCATAAGCCACATCTGCCAGCGAAACCAGATCTTTATAGGAATCGTTAATGCGCCCACAGCTCATCCGAGTCAGTTGCGGCGAAATTGTCTCCGAGAGGTCGAATAACTCAATGACGTCTTTTAACGTTATTCCGTCGATCCGATAACCTTTATTCGGCGCTGACGTGACCCAACGAAGCGCCACAAGCCGTTCCATAGCTGCGCGAACAGCGGATAACCCCATTCCAGTATGGACCATTAGCTCTTGTGTCGAGAGCAAATCACCCGGCGAAAGGATGCAGTCAATAATATCCGCTTTGATCAGAAAAAAAGCTTTGTCCGAGAATGTTTTTGCCGCTTCAGCCTGTGAACGGGCACGGAGAGCAGTGGGAACGCTATAGGCTTGTCGCTTATTCATATGAAGCAAATTTCTCCAACATTGTCGCGCTCTGATTAACAGAATTAACAGCCCGCCGGAAGCAAGAAGCCACTCCATCAATCATTTTTGCATCTATAACATTTTACTGTTGATCAAAAAGGCGATAGTGATATTCTTCACGCTCATCAAAAATGGAAGGAATGTGCAGTGTCCGATTTTTGCACAAGTGAGACAGCCAATGAGCAAGAGCGTCGATATCGTTGGAACCAAGCCCGCCAGTTCATGGAACAGCATGGCCTCGACGCGCTTTTGATATTCGGATCGGATCGCAGTGATCGCTATGATGCTGGCCAATATCTCACCTATGATCGCCGATATCAGCATTTGGTTTTCCCGCGCGACGGCGAACCGGTCATGATTGCATTTGCTGCACAGGTGGCAGCGCAAAGCATGGTTGCACATGAAAGAGGCCATGGCGGCTGGGTCCACGATATTCGTACAGGTGCAGTCACCCAACTCGGACCTGAAATACTTCGTGAGAAAGGTCTCGACAAAGGAAAGATTGGTGTCATTGGCGCGGGATGGGGTGGACCTTTCTTCCGCTACGGATGGGTACCCAAAGATGCATGGCTGGCTGTGGAAGCAGGCCTGCCGAATGCAACCATCCTTCCGGTCACTCAGGAATTCGGGCTCGTCATGGCTCAAAAAAGCAAGGCGGATCTGGCGCATTTGCGTCGGGCTGCAATTGCTGGTGATAAAGCCATCGAGGCAATGATAAAAGTCGCCAAGCCCGGGGTTTCCGAAATGGAGATTTATACCGCAGGCTTCACGGCTCAGCTCGAACTGGGAATGCGTGTCACATGGATGATGTTGCAGACCGGTTTTGAGAACCCGTCATGGGGTGAGCCAACATGGCTTGTTCGCGGACATCAGCCACGCGTGCTGGAAGATAACGATATCGTAGGCGCAGAGATTTTTCCGAATTTTGCGGAGCTCAACACGCATGTCAATATGAGCTTCACCATTGGAAAAGTGCCTGAGCAGACAGAACTCTGTCGTGCTGCGGCGAAAGAAAGTTTTCAGATCGGCATGAAAATGTTGCGTCCTGGCGCCAGCTTTCGCGAAGTGTTCGAAGCCATGGAGGCTCCGACTGACCGCAACGGCGGCTGGCATCTCACTCCGCAAATTGCAGCTCTCAATCCATTGCTGGGCGGCGGTCCGTCAGCGCATGGAATCCGTACTCATGTACCTGAACTGGCCACGCGGTATCCAGATGTTGATGGCGGTGAGAAAATGCCGTTTGATTATGAGATCAAGCCGGGAATGTCTTTCTCGCTGCAACCGGATTGTCGGCTTGGGCGTTACTGGTCGCTCGTCGGCGGCGTAGTCGCAATCACCGAGACCGGCGCAGAGTGTTACAATACCGTCTCCACTGAGATGAATCATATCGACTAGCGACCAGATATCGATTTAGCGCAAGCAGTGAAGAGGCAAACATCAAACGCCGGTAAACCGGCCGTAACTACCAGAATTTTAAAGAAGCCAAAGCGCCTTAGAAGCGCAGAACATATAGGGGAGCATGGTAATGAAGTCTTCAAGCTTCAGACACTTTGCCGTTATGGCTGGTATAATTGGACTGGTCGCATTAAAGGGAACTTCCGCTTCGGCGGAAGTTCCCCTCTCCCAGAAGGTGCAATCGCTAAGGGACGCTGCCAAAGAGGAAGCATCTGTTTCAATATTCGTGAGCACAGATCCGCGTACACGCAGTGATGAAGAGAAGCTCGAAAAGCAGATAGAAGCTGATCTTGGAGTAAAAATCCGCGTTTCACTCGTCAGTGGCGCCCCGGATCCAGTTTATATTCAGCAGCTAATCCAACAGCACAATGCGGGTGTGCAATCACCTGTCGATATCGTTGTCACTGTACCTCCCTTGCTCAATGTCATGAAAGGCGGCGGGGTAATCGCACCCACGGACTGGGCCAGTCTCGATGCCAACCCCGAGGACACAAATACCGACATACATGGTTTGTTCGTTGCAGAGTTTTCCCGCCCGGTCATTTACAACACGAACCTGCTAAAGCCGGATGAAATACCAAAGAACCTCGATGAGCTTTTATCATCAAAATGGAAAGGCCGTATTGTAACCGCGGCATTACCTGACATCTTTTTACCCTGGGCAACCGGGCTTGGCCGGGATGCTACATTAAACATGGTCAAGACGATGTTCAATGATCTCAAAGTCGGTGTCGCGCCTGCACCAACGGCAATTCGGACACTGGTAGAAAGCGGGGAATACCCAATCGGCTTTGGTATTCGTATCTCTACAAGCCAGATCACCAATGGTTCGCCGGTCGCCTACGCCCCAATAAAATCTCCTTTGGTTCCGCGTTTTGCGGTCGTTACCGAAAGCTCTTCACATAAGAATAGCGCGATGCTGGTAGCATGGTGGCTATCCCAGACCGAAAACGGACAAAAGCTGTCTGCGGAGGTCCTCGATTGGCCACGCCATACTACCCCCGGTACGGACCTCTTTCAAATGGCGAAAATGACGGATGGGTTCTATTCCGCTCCAGCCAGCTGGTGGACGAGCGAAGGCGTCGAGATTGGCAAAGCCGTCGCGCAACTCCTGCGCACCTTCTGATCGCATCCAAAGGAATAGCTGATGGCCATGTCCAGTTCATTGAGTTCAATGTCAGCAATCAAACGGCGGCGTCAAGATCCGCTAGGGACTATCGTTACTATACTGGCATTTGTTGCCATGGGCCTCGTGCTGTTGCCCATCATCGGATTGGTTGCGAGCAGCCTCAATTCCGATCAAACCGCCACGTGGGGGCTGGATTATTATCAATCGGTATTAGGAGCGCCCAAATTTGGAGCCGTCATTCTCAATACTGCAATCGTTGCTATTGGTAGTCTTGTAGTGATGTTCGTGATCACCATACCATTAGCCTGGCTTTACGCGAGAACCGATTTCTATTGGCGTCGGGCACTTCTCGTTGCCGCTACAAGTCAGATTGCCATTCCGGGCTTTCTCGTTGCGCTAGGTTATATCTTCCTTCTCAGTCCAACAAACGGCATTGTCAACCTTTGGTGGCGGGAGATCGGTGGGCAGCATGCGATTGTGAATGTCTACTCCATGCTTTGGATCATTCTCCTTCAGGGCATAACAATGGTCGGGCCAGCCTTCTATTTCCTCGCCCCCGCATTTTCGAGTATCGACGGCGCAATTGAAGAAGCCGCGAGTGTCCATGGTGTTGGCAAGTTAACCATTGTGTTCCGCATTCTGCTTCCCATGACCATGCCGGCCCTGATAAGTACGGCGCTTTTCTTCCTCGTGATTTCTGTAGAGACCTTTGATTATGTCGGCATGCTGGGTATGCCCGTGCGCATCGATGTGGTCGCGACATGGGTCTACCAGTTCACGCAGTCCGCAATGTCTCTTCCGCAATATGGTCATGCATCCGCGATCGGCACCTTGACCGCTCTTGTACTAGTCGCGCTGATCGCGGTCCAGTTTCTGGTCTTCAAACGAAGCGCCAATGTTGGTACGATTGGCGGGCGCGCTCGCGCGGCATCGGTCCGATTGAGCCGTAAGGCTCAGTGGACGGGGCTGATCGGCTTTTCGATTTACGCTTTCATGGGGATTGGCTTGCCGCTTTTGATGCTCATCTGGACCGCGCTACTACCAACGCCCGCGGCTCCAAGCATTGATGCTCTTTCGCGCATATCGCTTTCGGGCTTTGGGAGCGATTTCTGGACAGAATTGGTTAATGTTGGCGGGACGACGTTATTCATCACGCTGCTGGTAGCGTTCAGTGTTCTGCTTTTCACCATCTCCATGTCCTGGATAGCACACCGCGCACCAGCCATTGGAAAAGCGGTCAATCTCGTGACTGTTATCAGTCTGGCCGTCCCATCTATAGTGATCGCGGTTGTGTTCAACACGGGTGGACTGGCTGCTTATCGCTATGTGCCCATTTTCGGTACGGTCTGGCTGCTGGCAATGGCTATCGGCTCGCGCTATCTGGCGACAGCTCATCGCATCACGGAAAACGCTTTCCGGCAGCTTAACCCTGAAATGGTGGAATATGCCCGAACGGCTGGCGTCAAGCCCAGCCAGTCTCTTCTGAGAATAGCAATTCCGGCAGCCCGCACTGGTTTGCTCTTTGCATGGTTTTGGGTGGCCCTGCTAACATTGAAGGAATTGCCGATTACACTCGTATTGAGCAACAGCGATGTACAGACTCTGGCTTCGCGCATCTTCCTTTACAATAGCGCCGGTCAAACCCAACAGGCAGCGTCATTGTCTCTCGCCTTGTTTTCCATTGTTGCCGTGTTCCTCGCAGGCTTTCTTATTCTCCTTCGGCGCCCGGGCGCCCGTTCATGAACGGTCTTCATCCCATGACATCAATTGCATTGAAGCAGATCGACAAGCAGTTTGGCGGAAAGCGTGGCAACCACATTCTCAAGAACCTTGATCTTTCGATCAATGAAGGAGAATCCTATGTTCTCCTCGGACAGTCAGGCTGCGGCAAGACGACAACCCTGCGCATGATCGCTGGTCTCGAAGAACCAACAAGCGGTGATATTTCGATCAGCGGCGACCCGGTATATTCGGAAAGTCAGGGCATCTGGATCCCCCCGGAACAACGACCTATCGGCATGGTGTTCCAGTCCTACGCGTTGTGGCCCACTATGACGGTCATGGAAAATGTTCGTTTCACACTTCAACGAGGCCGAACACGCCTTTCCTCTAAAGACGCCCAGGCGCGCGCTGTTGAAGTGCTAGACATGATGCAGATCAGCCATCTGGCGGATCGAAACATCACACTTCTTTCAGGCGGACAGCAGCAGCGGGTTGCATTGGCGAGAGCCATTGCCCAGCGTCCAAGCATCTTGCTCATGGATGAACCCTTATCGAATCTCGACCCTCTGCTCCGCGCGGACGTTCGCGGCGAAATTCGCAGACTGTGCAAACAATTAGGGACAACTGCTCTCATCGTCACGCATGACCGCGATGATGCGCTCGGCCTGGCCGACAGGGTCGGCGTGATGGAGAAAGGCAATATACTACAGGAAGCAGCGCCCGCGAGGATCATGAATGCGCCCTGCTCACTGTTTATCGCGCGTCTATTCGGTGAGGTGAATGAATTTGAAGGACGCATTGATGCGTTTGATGCAGATCGTGCGCGTATAAAGGTCGGTCCTCTTTTCGTTTCGGTCGAAAGAAGGGACTGGATGAAGAACCAGCAAAGTGTCGTATTGGGTGTGCGTCCGTCCGAACAATCCTTCTCGGATGATGGACTGAATGGTACGGTCGTTGAAAGTCATCTCGAAGGCCAGATGTACCGCAATAAGATCGACGTCGAAACATCGGTCATTACAGTTTACAACGCAGGGAATGCTCTCACCATCGGAGAGACAGTTCACATATCAACCAAGCCCGACAGCTGGATGGCGTTTCCAAAGCAACAATAGCTCTGCGGGCCTCTGGTTATAAGGTTGTGAATGCACTTTAATCGGCCCCCCCGACGATTTTCTTCGTCGGGGGGTATTCTATCCTTGCCAGCCCAACAGCGTCGATATGCGCTTTGCAGTCTCTTGCAACTCGCCAATAATAGCGTCTCTCATTTTATCAGTGACGTCGCCGTCCACCTGTCTACTCAGATTGATCGCTGCAGCCACCCCGCCCGTCATGTCGCGAACCGGAGCGGCAACGCTGACTATGCCCATTTGAAAATCGCCCAAATGCACAATGGTCGGAGAATCGACATCGCGCTTCCATTGCGCGAGGATGGTATCGAAGCGATGTTGGATACCTGTCGCTTCGTTGTCGCTGCGATAAAGCTGGATGAGTTCCGCTTCTGATAGTCCAGCGAGGAGAACACGCCCCATTGTTGTGCTGCGGGCCGGTAACCGGCTTCCAACATGCACGATGCTGGCATTCCCCTGTAATGATGGTAACCGCAATACGTAGAGCACACTTGTTCCATCCAGAACACCCATATGGGCCGCCCATCCAGTCCTATCACGAAGCCTCTCCATGACAGGCGTGGCCACCTCGACCAGCTCACGCGTTGCAAGATAACCGTAGCTGAGCCGCAATACGGCTGGACCCAAAGAGTAAGTGTGGTTACGCTCATCCAGCAGAAGACATCCATCATTCGCCAGCGTGTAAACGGTTCGGAATATAGCTGATCGCGTTGTCTCTAAAGCCTCGGCAAGCTGGCTCAAAGTCCAGCGGGGACGCTCAGGCGTAAAGGCCCGCAGAACTTGCAGACCTCGTACGAGGCCCGGAACGATATAGCGGTCTTCTCTCTGCTCAACTGACACACGCTCTGCCTTTATGTTTTGCCTGTAAAACGCTATCTTACTATCAAAACGATGCTGCCATAACTTTTCCCTATCCGCAATCATCCGAAGCACAAACCAGGGAAAAGATCATGGACATTCAAAATTCACCTACTCTTGAAGAACGCCTTACTGCGAGTATTGGCCGTTTCACCGATAAGGCGTTTGATTGGAATGCCTTTCCGAGCAACGCTGGCTTCCCCGAATTGTCCCGCGCCCAGATGCGCTATATCGGATCGGGTGGATCGCCGAAGGCCGGTGACACGAGCACCCTGAAGCCGGATAATTTTACTGTTAGCCTCATTTACAAAGAGCCGGGCAAATACGCTGCCTGTCACTCGCATGAGATTGAGGAAAGCTTCCTCATCATCGATGGCACGTTGATCGTTGGCTGGGAACGCGACGGTGAAGTCGTGGAGGTTAATCTCGGCCCTAAGGATATGATCCTGAACGCCCGTGAAATCGGTCACGGCTTCCGTGTAGACGGCGTTGAGCCCGTACTCATGTCCATTTCTGTGGATGTGGGCAAGCCACTGCCACCCGTCTATCACTACCATCCAAAAGACCATGCGCCAGAACTAGCCCGCAGCTTCGGTGCCGAACCCGGCAAGACGCTGCGTTTTGATCGCAAGGGCGATCACCCGCTTCAGAAGCTGATGTCGGAATATGTCGTCCGCAACACCGAACTTCCGACAATCTGGGAAGATGCCGGTTTCACCCGTAAGGTCTATGTGGGATCGAGCGGCATCACTCACGACACCTGCCGCAAGGAAATGCTCGGCATTCCTTCCAAGGTCGGAGTTAAGCCCTTCACGCGCAATGTCGAAGACGCCTATCTTGTTCTCGAAGGTTCGCTGACGGTCGGTTGGGAAGAGAATGGCGAGACAGTCGAGGTAGAACTCGGTGCCCGCGATCTCCTGAAGACGCCAGCCAGACAGGCACACTGGTTCTATAACAATTCCGTGACACCTGCGACTGTTTGGCATGTCATCGGAGAATCCGGTCCAGAAACTGTTCGCTTCGAAAAGCGTTGATTTTACTGCCGTTTATCTCGCTCCGCGCACCCGTGCGCGGAGCAACTATTTAGCTCCTACGATGATGGCCTGACGTTCAAACCAGTTTTAAAACGAGAAAGTTTCCAAAGGCAGATTGACTTCGGTATCGTTTTGTAAAAAGATCAAATATGAATTAAGTGTTCAATATAGAACACACAAGCAAAGAGGAGAACGCTATTGGACATGTTCAACGACATGCTTTCCCGACATGCGGAAGCTACGGGCAGCGCTTCTTTGGCGCACCAATGCCGTGGCAGAGCGATGACGCCTGACGAACAGGCGCTTGCCGACGTGATTAGTGCTTTCTACGCCGAGATGGGTCACGACTTTCAGGCTTTGGCTGGCGAGTTGAACCGTCTGGAAATCGCCAAGCCGCACAGCGGTGGTTCGCAATGGACCCTCGAAGAACTTGAGAACGAACTGAAGTTGATCAACGCCGAGCTCGATGCCGCCTATAAGGAAAACGGTTATGGCGCTTGAGTTTCGGAACGTCACGAAGAAATTCCAAACCAATAGCGGCACCTCTCTCGCTGCCGTCAGCAATGTTTCTTTCAGTGTACAGGAAGGCGAGTTCGTTTCTGTCGTCGGTCCATCCGGCTGTGGCAAGAGCACAATTCTCAGCATGACCGCAGGTCTCTATCAGCCGACCGCAGGCGAAGTTATCCTGAATGGAAACCTGGTCACTGCACCCAACCCAAGAGTCGGGTTTATGTTGCAGAAGGACCTGTTGCTGCCATGGCGAAACATCATCAGCAATATTGAATTCGGCCTGGAAGCCAGGCGTGTGCCAAAGGCGGACCGCCTCAAGCGTGCAATGAGCGAACTCGAGCATTGCCAGCTTGCTGGCTTTGAATCCCATTACCCCCACCAGCTTTCGGGCGGTATGCGCCAACGCGCTGCCCTTGCCCGCACTCTCGCGATTGATCCGGACATCGTGCTGCTTGATGAGCCGTTCTCTGCACTTGATGCGCAGACGAAGCTGGTTCTGCAGAACAGCTTTGCGAAGACCATCAAAGAATCTGGCCGAACGACGCTTCTCATCACGCATGACCTTGCGGAAGCCGTCCTCATGTCAGATCGAATTCTGGTGTTGAGCGAAAGACCCGCATCAGTCGTTACCGAAATCACGATTGATCTCCCACATCGCGATCGCCCGCTTGAACGCCGGAAATTGCGACAGGTCAACGACTTTGCGGCCGAGCTTTTCGCCCTCTTGCGGCTGGAAGAAAAAGCAGCCTGATTCAACAAAAAATATGGGAACTGGAATGAGAAAGCGCCTGAAAACACTCGCGTTGGCAGCCGTGCTATTTGCTACGGCCAGCTCATCGTTCGCCGCCGAAAAAGTCACCTATCTGTTTCCAGCGCCTGACTTTCTTCCGGCATTCGCACCATTCCAACTGGCCAAGTCCAAGGGGTATTTCACCGAAGCCGGCCTCGATGTCGATTTCCAAATGGGCAAAGGCGGCGCGGACGTCGCACGTCAGGTCGCGGTCGGGAATGCGGATATGGGCGGCGGCATCGGCGATACCCCGATTATCGTTCGAGCCAATGGCTTGCCTGTTCGCGGAGTTGCGTTGCTCGGCGGACGCGGATTGACACAGATCGCCTGGCGCAGCGATGCCAATATTAAGGGCCTTTCCGATCTCAAGGGCAAGAAGATCGGGGTGCTCGATTTTCAGGATACAACTTACTACAATGTTCTTGGTGTACTGGCGAGCGAAGGTCTCTCGCGCAACGATGCCAGCATTCAGGCGGTAGGTGCGGGCGGCATCGTTCAGCTGATGATTTCCGGTGATCTTAATGCCATGTCTGCAGTGCCGGAATGGATTGCATCCGTACGCGATGCAGGTATCGAGGTGCAGTCTGCACCAGTTGACAGTGTTTTTCCGGCCTTGGCACAAGCAATTATCGCTTCCGACAAGACAATTGAAGAACGACCAGCCGTGGTAAAGGGTGTCGTTAGCGCCGTCCTGCGCGCCATTGATGATATCGAGAAAGATCCAGCTCAGGCCGCGAAAGACTATGTCGTCGCCGTCCCTCGCCACAAAGGCGATGAGGCCAAAATCGAAGCGATCATGCGCTCCTATGTCGAGCTTGTTTACCCACCGGCTGGAGATCGTCCAAGGGGGACATTCGATCCGGATCGAATGAAGAAAGTTCAGGATTTTTACGTCCAGAACAAGATTGTTCGTCAGGCTGCTCCGATCGAAGAGACTTTTACTAACGCATTCATCTCTGGGGAGTGAACCAATGAGCGACGCCACCTTGAAGGAAGCAGATCGCAACGAAACTCTATCAGAGTTCTTTTTCAGAACGGTTTTTGGACGCACCTACATCATGACCGGCGCGGTGCTGGCTATTCTGATACTGTTGTGGGAATATTTGCCGCCAGCGCTTGGAACACCAAGCTATATCATCCCGACATTTTCCGAGACCATCATCGAAGGTCTCCGCATGTGGCGTCAGGAAGATCTGCTCGCGAACTTCATCTCCACTCTGATCTATACCGTTTTGGGTTTTGTGATCGGCAGCGCGCTTGGAGCGATCATCGGGTATCTACTCGGCATGTCTCGCTACTGGGAAAAAGTCCTGTCGCCTTACATTCTGGCGCTCCAGATTGCTCCGAAAGTCGCCTTCGCACCCCTGTTCATCATGTGGTTTGGCTATAACTCAATGCCCAAATTGCTGGTGACAGTGCTGGTCGTTTTCTTCCCGGTGATGGTCAATGTGTTGCAATCCATGAAAACCGTCGATCGCGACCTGATCAATCTGGCACGCGCCTATAGCATGACGCGCTGGGAAATCTTCAGGAAGGTAGAAATGCCTTCCACTCTACCTAATCTCATGGCGGGGTTACGCATTGCTTCCACCCTTGCAGTCATTGGCGTGACGGTCGGTGAGCTTGTCGGCGGCAATACCGGGTTGGGCTTTCTTATCTCCTATGGTGGCGGACAAGCCAATGCCGGCATGGTGTTCGTCTCGATCATCCTGCTCACTCTCATTGGCATTCTGGTTTACTCGGCTCTCGTTCGTATTGAAGAGCGCGTACTCCATTATCTCCCACGAAAAGAATTCTAATCGCGTCTCATACGCACTCGACAAGTTTCTGGAGGTTTGGTGATGACGTTGATCGATAAGAAGACAATGATTGAAGACCGGGTGAACAAGGGCTTGTATGGCCAGTGGTATCCGGTTGCAAAGTCCGTGGAAGTCAAAGCCACGAAGCCATATGGAGCAAAAGTCCTTGGTCGGAACGTGGTGCTGTGGCGCACGACTGATGGCGACATCCAATGTATCGAAGATTTCTGCCCGCACCGCGGCGCACCGCTTTCTTACGGCGAAATCCATGATGGCGATATCGGCTGTCGTTACCATGGCGTTATCGTAACCGGGGAAGGTGTTGTAAAGCGGGTTCCAGCAATGCCAGACTGTGCCCTGGAGGGTCGCAAGGCTTTGCAATCTTTCCAGACGACTGAGGCCAACGATGCGGTCTTTGTCTATATTCCCAGTGTAGAGCAGCCAGTGGCGCCGGAACTGGTTCTTCCGCGTGAGTTCACGAGTGATGAATGGACCGGCTTCCTTTGTACCTCAGTTTGGAACACCAACTATCGCTACGCCATTGATAACCTCGCTGACCCCATGCACGGTTGTTACCTGCATGCGGAGAGTTTCACGCTTGCGTTTGGCGCAAAGCAGGACTTGATGCAGCTTGACAAGACAGATGACGGTTTCCGTATCGCTCGCGTAGGTCAGTTAGGCGAAAATTTCGACTGGACAGAGTTCAGTATCCATCCCGGCACATTGTTCTGTTTCCTTGACATCCCCTACCCGCAGGCAGCGGGACCGGGCGGCAATATGCGCATTGTCGGCTTTGTCACGCCGCTGGATGAGCGCAGCTGCAAAGTCTTCTTCTGGCGCATGCGTGCCGTGACCGGTTTGGCGCGCGAAAGCTGGCGCTTTCTCTACCGCGCCAAGCTTGAACCGCATCATTGGGCCGTTCTGGAACAGGATCGGGTCATGCTCGAAGGAATGCCCGACGACGCTCGCCGCCGCGAGATGTTGTACCAGCACGACTTGGGCGTATCGCGTATCCGTCAGCATCTGACCCGTGCCGCCAAAGCGCAGATCGAAGCCGAACTGGCCGCTGAAAGCGTGGGAGCAAATTGATGTTGACAGGGCGCACAATACTCGTGACCGGCGGTGCCCGCGGCCTGGGCCAAGTTTTGGCTCTGGGATGCGCAGACCACGGCGCACATGTGATTGTCGCCGATATCGACATTGATGGCGCACGCGACACTGCTGCACAGATCGTTGCAAAGGAGGGTGCAGCAACCTCCCTCCATGTCGACCTTGGCAACCCGGAGTCGATCTATGAGCTGGCTGAGCAAATATCTGTCACTCATGGATCCCTGCACGGGCTCGTGAATAATGCGGCCATCGCAACAGGGATCGGCGGCATCGCGTTTGAAGATATCGAGTTGGATAGTTGGGAACAGGTGCAGCGGGTGAATGTTCGGGGCACCTGGCTGATGGTGAAGGCCTGCGCGCCGCTCCTGCGGAAAAGCAGATCGGGTCGCATCGTGAATGTTGCTTCAGATACCGCTCTGTGGGGCGCGCCTCGGCTTATGTCTTATGTAGCCAGCAAGGGCGCCGTCATCTCTATGACCAGATCGTTGGCGCGTGAACTGGGTCCCGATCGTGTCGGTGTCACAGCAGTCGCGCCCGGAATTCTCACCACCAGCTCTACAGATTATGTACCTGCGGAACGTCACCAGCTTTATGGCGACGGTCGCGCCGTTCCAGGTCCACAATCCCCCCAAGACATCGCTGGTGTCGTGGCGTTTCTCGTTAGTGAGGACGCCCTGACGCTCACAGGCCAGATTATGCCGGTCAACAACGGTTTTGTTTTCAATTGAGATCGGAAATGAGTTTTCAACCAGCTTTCTCATCGGGCATAGCCTATCTGGAAAGAAAAGGCCCAGGACCTGTGTTGGTATGCCTGCATGGCATTGGCAGCAATGCGCAATCTTTTGACGCATTGTTACCGTGCTTGCCCGACGACTGGCATGTGGTCGCTTGGAACGTTCCGGGATATAGCGGCTCCGCTCCACTCTCCATTGAGTGGCCAATTGCGCGCGATTACGCCATGAGTTTGAAGGGGCTGACAAACGCGCTTTCGATCAGAAAAATCAACCTGTTTGCCCATTCTCTCGGTACGCTGATCGCGGCGTCCTTTGCCGTTTCCTATCCTAACAAAGTGAGCCGTATGATGCTCGCGTCATGTGCGCTTGGACATGGCGTGAAAGCCGGCGGGTCGTTGTCGGAACAGGCTCAAGCCCGCCTGACAGATCTCGCCGAAAGCGGCCCGCAGGCATTTGCCGCGAAACGTGCTGCGAGACTTGTGCATCGTCCTGAAGAGCATCCGCTATTGGTCGAGCGCATTCGCAATACAATGAGCAAAGTCTCCAATCCGGGCTATACGCAAGCAGTGCGTATGTTGGCTTCCGGCAAGCTCGTCGAAGATTGCCTACAGCTCACCATCCCCACCTCGGTGTTAACGGGCAGTGACGACCAGATTACACCGCCTAAAAACAGCCAGTCCACCTATAGCGCAATTCCTAATGCACAACGCCGTAACTTCGTGTCGCTCGCCAATGCGGGACACGCGGTTTACCAGCAGGCGCCGAAAGAGGTCGCCAACTTCATTATCAGCGAGGTTGGGGGCAACGATGAACGATGATCTGATGAATGGTCCACTCTATGTCGTGCCACCGGTAAAACGTGCCTTCGTATTACTGCGGTATATCGCAGCCGGAAATCGTTGTCAGAATATCCAGAAAGCCGGCATCGATACGGGTCTCAATCGAACAACTTTGATCCGCTTGCTACAAACCTTGCTCGACGAAAGAATTCTTGAGAAACGAGCCGACGGTTATCATCTCGGTATCGGTCTCATCGGGCTTGCAGGCGACGCCCTGTTTACCCATGACATTGTTGAGCATGCACGGCCTGTGCTTGAGAAGCTCACACAGGAAACGCAGCTTTCAAGCCACCTTGGCATTCTGGACGGCTCGGAAATCGTTTATCTCTTGAAGGCGACGCCCAACGTCCATCTCGCCTCAAACGTTCGTGTCGGCAAACGCTTTCCATCCTATGCCACAACGATAGGGCGCATTGTACTCGGTCACATGCCCCCGGAAGAGGTCCGTGAGATACTGATAAATGTCGTTTTCGAAAAATATACCTCGAAAACCGCATTGAGCGTCGAACAGCTGATCACCCAGGTCAATGACGACCGTATCCTTGGCCTGGCGTGGAGCCACTCCAACTTTGAAAAAGGATTGGGCTCCTGCGCCGCTGCTGTTCTGGACCGCTATGGAAAGCCCGTCGCCGGCATCAATGTGACCGGGCACGAAAGCCATTTTCAAACTGAATCTCCAGCACGCACCCGCATCGGTGAGCTTGTTACCGAAAGTGCGAGAACCTTGTCGGCAATGTTGGGTGGCGTGCGACTGCAGCGAAACTCCGAGAAGAAGGAAAACGCTTATGGCTGATACGAACCATGAGAAGATACGGGTCGGCGCATTGCGCGGCATCATGATGCGCGCGCCCGGGATAACCTCCACAGTAGGATTCTACGAGAATAACTGGGGGCTTACCGTTTCCTATCAGGAAGACGGCACTGTGCTTCTGCGCGGCACCGGAAGCGAGCCGTTTCTTTATGGCTTGAAAGACGATGCCACCCACGGCATCGAATATGTGCATTTTTTCATGCCAGACCGCGCACAGATGGATGCGTTGCATCGGCAAATTCTCAGCTGCGGCTATAATCCTCTCGGGGAACCTGCACCGTTCGATGATTTCGTTGGAGGCTACGGTTTCGAGGTTCTTGACCCGGATAATCGCCGTCTTCGATTCCGATGCGACGCGGCCACGGTTGAAAAAATTACGACGGACAAGGCTCTCCCTGCCAAAGTGTCCCATGTGGTTCTCAATACACCGGACATGGATGCAACCCAGAACTGGTATACGGATGTGCTGGGTTTTCGCGTCAGTGACTACTCGGCGGATCAGATGGTCTTTCTGCGCTGCAACACGGACCACCATTCGATTGCGCTTGTTCGCGCTCACTATCCTAGCGCCAATCATGTCGCATTCGAAATGCCCACAATCGATGACTTCATGCGTGGCATCGGCCGCATGAAGCAGAAAGGGCACATCGCCACCTGGGGACCAGGGCGTCATGGACCGGGCGACAATCCGTTTGCCTATTTCGTATCGCCTTCCGGCTTTGTCATTGAGTTCACTTCTGAACTTCAGCAAATCGACGAAAGCACGCATGAAGCTCAGGTTTGGCCGCGAGACGATCTTGAGAAAATGGACCGTTGGATGACCGCAGGCCCTCCCACCGCCGCTCAACGTGCCGTTATGCAGGGCCGTCCCGATCCCGGTTTCCCTGAACTGAGAAAATGACCATGAACACTCGATTTAAAGACCGTGTGGCTGTCGTCACCGGCGGTTCATCCGGTATCGGATTGGCAACGGCAAAACTTTTGTTGCAACAAGGCGGCTCCGTTGGCATCTGTGCACGAACGCCCGAGAAACTCGCGATTGTGACGGAACAGCTCGCCGAAACATTCGGCCCCGAACGCGTTTTTTCCCGCGCATTTTCGGTGCTGGATGAAAAAGCGGTTGTAAGCTTTGCTGATGAAATCAGTGAACGTTTTGGTCGCTGTGACCTGCTCGTCAACAATGCAGGTCAGGGACGGGTTTCCACTTTTGCCGAAACGCGTGACGCTGACTGGCGCGCCGAATATGAACTGAAGCTCTTTAGCCAGATTTATCCCATTCGGGCCTTCGAGACATTGCTGAAAGAGGCAAGAGGCGCAATCGTTGCGGTCAACTCGTTGCTGGCCTACCAACCTGAACCCCACATGGTCTGCACCTCTTCAGCGCGTGCTGGAGTGCAGAACCTGCTCAAGTCGCTGAGTGTTGAGCTTGCACCGCATATCCGCGTCAACTCGATCTTGATCGGTCTTGTGGATTCCGGGCAATGGCAACGTCGCTTTGAGGCTCGCGAAGACAAGGCGCAAACCCGCGAAAAATGGTTCGCCGCCCTCGCCGACCGCAAGGGCATTCCGCTTCAACGTCTCGGCTTGCCCGAAGAAGCCGCCGAAGCCATTGCTTTCCTCGGCAGCCCTACAGCCAGTTACATCACCGGTGCGCAATTAGAAGTGTCCGGCGGACTTTCCCGATATATTTAGAGAGGTCTCGATATGAAAATCGACACATTTCATGACGCGCAGACGGTAGGCGATTTCATCGCAGAATATCTGGCGGACATCGGTGTGGAAGTCATGTTTGGCGTGATTTCCATCCACAATATGCCAATCCTCGATGCAGTCGCACGTCAGGACAGAATACGATTTGTTCCGGCACGCGGCGAAGCGGGTGCGATGAACATGGCAGACGCCTATGCCCGCGTCAGCGGCAAGCTTGGCGTCGCAATTACCTCGACCGGTACTGCCGCAGGCAACGCCGCCGGTGCGCAAGTCGAGGCGCTTACCGCCGGTTCGCCCGTACTCCATATCACCACTCAGGTTGATACAGAGTTCGCCGACCGTGATCGCGCTGCAATCCATGATGTGCCCAAGCAACCCGATATGCTGAAAGGTGTTTCAAAATCCTATTTCCGTATGTGGGACGCGAATGGTGCCATCGGCGCCCTCACTGCCGCCGTTACAAGCGCTATCAGCGCACCTTCGGGGCCTGTCAGTCTTGAAGTGCCCGTCGACATTCAAAGACAACCGGCAAAGCCATGGAGACGTGCGCATCCGCCTCGCCCAGTTCGTGTTGAGCCAAACCCGGCAAGCGTACAGGAAACAGCCGAACTGGTATTGAAAGCCAAAAGGCCACTTCTTTGGCTTGGCGGCGGCGCTCGTAACGCCGTAAAAGAGGCAACTGAACTTGCGCGCCGTGGCTTCGGTGTCGTTACCAGCACCAATGGTCGCGGTGTCGTGTCGGAAGAAAACCCGGCTAATCTGGGTGCTTTCAACATGACGCCAGAGTCACAGGATATCTATGATAGCTGCGACCTCATGATCGTTGTTGGTTCGCGTTTGCGTGGCAATGAAACGCAAAATAATAAGATGCGTTTGCCGACACCACTGATCCAGATCGACGCAGATGCCTTTCAGGGCGGGCGCAATTATCCGGTCGAATTATTTGTCCATGGCGATGCGGCTTTGACACTGGAAGCCCTGCTGGCACTTCTGCCCGAACAGCTTGATGTCGATTCCAATCTGGCTTTCGATATTGCTGCAGCACGTGCCAAGGGTGAAGGTCGTTTACGCGATGTGCTTGGGCCATACCAGACTATTGCAGAAGAGTTGCTGGAACGTGTTCAAAAGGGTGCCCATCCATGGGTACGAGACGTAACCATCTCAAACTCCACTTTTGGAAACCGCTACGTGAAGATCGCTGCGCCTAACCTTGGGGTTCATGCACTGGGCGGCGGTATCGGTCAGGGCGTTTCGATGGGCATCGGAGCGGCAATTGCCTCGAAGGACAAGAAAGCAGTCACGCTTCTGGGCGATGGCGGCACCATGCTCGGATTGGCGGAACTGATCACCGCGGTCGATGAAAATGCAAATCTTGTCTATGTTCTCATGAACGATCAGGCCTATGGCGTTATCCAGAACATTCAGGACGCCCAATACGGTTCCCGCAGGCATTATTCCAAGGTCGCCGTGCCGGAATTCGGCGCACTATGCGCTTCTATCGGTATGCCTCACCTCAAGGTAAATGACATCGACGCATTTGGTGGTGTGCTAGATCAGGCCCTTGCGATGGACGGACCGGTAGTTCTTGAAGTCGACATGACAGCAATAGGTCCATTCGGACAATCCTTCGCTGGTCCGCCTGCTGGTGCCGCAGGAGAAAAATAATGCGTCTCGGTCTGATAGGATACGGCAATATTGCACGCACGCTCGTTGAGCTTCTCCGCAAGGAAGAGATGCCACCGCTCGAATGCCTGAACGTGCTGACGCTTCCAGACCAGCTGGAAGAAACCGAACGACTTTTGAATGAAGACGCTTCTCCCACTTGGGGCAGCACAAAAGTCTTTGGCTCGCTCGACGCGTTCATTGCTGAGCGGCCAGATCTGGTCGTGGAATGTGCGGGCCATGCGGCCGTTTGCCAATTCGTGCCAACGCTCGTGAAACAAGGAGTGGATACCATCATCGTTTCCATCGGTGCACTGGCCGATGGACAAACCGAGCAACTTCTGCGCACGGCGGCCGACGCTGGCCGTGGGCAGATCATTCTTCCCGCAGGCGCAGTTGGCGGGATAGACATTCTGGCGTCGTTGCGGCACGCAGGGCTGAACTCCGTAACCTATTGCGGGCGAAAGCCACCAGCGGCTTGGACAGGTACACCCGCAGAAGATGTTATCAAACTCGCGGACGTATCCGAACCAGTGGTGTTCTTCAAAGGCAATGCCCGGCAGGCGGCGCAAATGTATCCGAAGAACGCCAATGTCGCAGCCACACTGGCGCTTGCCGGTTTGGGCTTTGAGAATACGCAGGTCGAATTGATCGCAGACCCGTTCGCCAAAGGCAATCTGCACGAGTATTCGGTCGAAGCATCCGTCGCAAAATACCGCATGCAGATCGAGAATCTGCCGTCTTCGAGCAACGCAAAAACCTCTGTAACAACCGTCTACAGCGTGCTCCGCGCTGTTTTGAACCGGGCACAGCGAGTTGTGATATGAACAATATGAATATCAGAAACCAGATCGATTTCAGTGACAAGCGTCTGTTCATCGGCGGTGAATGGGAAATTGGTAGTGGCGAAGAGATCACGTCTGTTTTCCCTGCGGACGGCACATTAAACAGCGTTCTGCGCGGAGCTTCCATTGCGGATGGCGAGCGGGCGATTGCACGCGCGAAAGCAGCACAGGACGATCCTGCCTGGCGCAATCTAAAACCGCATCAGCGCGCCCGCTATCTCTATGCCATCGCAGACGGCATTGAAGCCAGTGCCGATCGCATCTCCTTGATTCAAACGCTCGATACCGGCAAGACGCTTCAAGAAACACGCGCACTCGCATTGTCGGCCGCGGGTACATTTCGCTATTTTGGCGCCGTTCTTGAGACACATGATGAGACGCTGACGGCTCAGCGAGGCGACTATCTGACCTTCTCCGTCCATGAACCTCTGGGACTGGTCGCAGCTATCACGCCGTGGAATTCTCCCATTGCCTCCGACGCGCAGAAAGTGGCCCCAGCGCTTGCGGCGGGAAACGCCGTTCTGCTGAAGCCAGCGTCGTGGTCGCCGCTTGTCAGCCTTGAACTGGCGCGTATCGTTGAGCGGTCCGGTCTGCCCAAGGGTCTTTTCTCTGTGCTTCCGGGTTCGGGACGCGAAATCGGTAATCTCTTGGTGGAGCACCCTGATATCGCTAAGGTTAGCTTTACAGGCGGCACATCGACGGGTCGCGCACTTGCTGTAAAAGCTGCACAAAAACTGATGCCCGTATCGTTGGAACTTGGCGGAAAATCGCCAACCATCGTTTTTGAAGATGCTGATATCGATCAGACAATCGCGGGCCTTCTTTTCGGAATTTTCTCTTCAAGCGGCCAGAGCTGCATCGCGGGTTCGCGACTATTCGTGCAAAGATCAATCTATGCCGATTTCCTCGACAGGCTGGTCGCGGCAACGAAGAAGCTCAAGGTTGGCCATCCTTTCGATCCGACGACACGCGTGTCCACATTGATCCACCGCGACCATCAGACGGCTGTGGCTGGTTATGTTGATATGGCACGTTCAGATGGTGGAACGGTTCTTTGCGGCGGCAGTGTACCGGTAGGCGACGGCTTGGAAGATGGTGCTTATTATCTTCCGACAATCATTTCCGATGTGGCCAATGATGCACGTATCTGTCGAGAGGAAGTGTTCGGACCTGTTCTGGTGGTGATGCCGTTCGATGACGAGGACGATGTCATCCGGCTCGGCAACGACAATGAATATGGTCTTGCCTGTGGTCTTTGGTCCAGGGATTTTGCGAAATGCTGGCGCGTGGCGCGGGCTATTAATAGCGGCACCGTCTGGATCAACACCTATAAGCAGTTTTCCATTTCGACCCCTTTCGGCGGCGAAAAGAATAGTGGCGTAGGACGTGAAAAAGGCCGCGCCGGTCTTCTTGCCTATATGGCACAGAAAGCAATCTATCAGGATTTGACTGGCTTGCCGCACCCATGGGCCGGGTGAATAAGGAGACGCGCAATGGCACTCACCGTCGCAATTGTCGGCGCGGGACCAGCCGGTTGTTTTCTGGCTCAGGCACTGACTAAGACGCTCCCAGAATGTGAAGTCGATCTGATTGATCGGCTCGCTGTCCCCTATGGTCTTGTTCGATATGGCGTCGCGCCCGATCATCAGGGTACGAAGAGCATTGTCCGGCAATTTGCGCGGCTATTCGAACAAGGCAATGTCGCCTTCTTCGGCAATCTGACACTGGGTGTCGATTTTACAATCGACGAGCTGGAAACACTCTATGATGTCGTGGTCATCGCGACTGGATTGACGCAGGACAGATCCCTTCATATTGAGGGCGAAGACATCAACGGCGTCATCGGTTCAGGTGAACTGACTCGTTGGTGGAATGACCACCCTTTCAGCGCAGGGCCTGCAGTTCTATCGGGACCGAATGCAGTCATCATCGGGAATGGCAATGTCGCCATCGATGTGGTGCGGCTATTGGCCAAGACTCACGACGAATTCGAAGGATCTGATTTGGGCGGGCATCACCTTGCTGGCCTCGCCGAGTCCGGTATCCGGCATATCAGTGTCGTTGGAAGGTCTGACGCCGCTTATGCAAAGTTCGATTCTGTGATGATCCGTGAATTGGGTCGGTTGCAGAATGTCAAAATCCGGGTTCACGATCCACTCACCGCGAACAATGATGCGCAAGCGCAAAAGCTGCTGGATGATTTACGCACCGTCGACGGTAGCGGATCGGATCAGGCAGAGAAAACAATTGAGTTCCATTTCGGTTGGACACCCGTCCAATTATGCGGAGCCAATGGATCGCTGACGCATGCACGTTTCACCTCAACAACGGGCGGTGAGCAGATGGAAATTCCCTGCAACAGTCTCATCAAGGCGATTGGCTTCGAAGACAGTCCAAGTCAGTCGCGAAACGCGCTGATAGACAACGCTGAAGACATCGCCTCAGGTAAGATTGCCGGAAGTCTCTATGCATGTGGTTGGTTCAGGCGCGGCCCTACAGGAACAATCCCCGAAAACAGAGCTGACGCTATTGTAGTCGCGAACCGCATCGGGGATGACTTTGCAACCGGAAAAATTTCGCAGGGCAAGCCCGGCCGCCGGGAATTTGCAAGGCATCATCCGCATGCCGTCGATTATCAAGGCTGGAAGCTTATCGATGCAGCGGAAATTGCGGCGGCTCCGCCAGCGCGCTGCCGCCAGAAAATCTCCGACCATGTTCAAATGCTGTCGATCGCCAACGGTCAAGCCCAGCAAGTATAAGAGGATACTGTCATGGACATCACCATTTTATACGGAACTGAAACCGGAAACGCTGAAATGCTGGCGGAAGATATCAGTACCGATCTCTCCAGCGAACATGATGTGGTCGTCAGCAATCTGGAGAATTTTGATCCGGCCAACTTCGACGGCAACCACCTCTATCTGATCGTCTGCTCAACCTATGGCGATGGCGAATTGCCAGCATCGGCACAGCCCTTTGCTCAAGCAATCGAGAAAACGCGTCCGGACCTGTCAACAGTTCTGTTTGGTATTTTCGGACTGGGGGACAGCAGTTACACCGAAACGTATAATTTTGGCAGCAAACAAGTCTGCGATATTCTGGTGGGTGCAGGAGCAAGGCAGATCGGTGAGCGCTTAACCCACGACGCGTCCGGAACAGACATGTCTGACGATCTGGCCTTGCCTTGGGCCAGACGCGTTGTCTCGCTGACAAAGACTGTAGTGGACGCCTGATGACTGACGCCAGCGCCATCAAAACACGGCTTACGCAACCATGGGAACATGGTCAGTATGAAGATTTTTCCGGCATCACATGCCATGAGGCGCTCGATCTGTCGGGACTTTCTTTATGCGGTGTCGATTTTTCACGCGCGTGTTTCAAGGGGCCTGTCACCCTTAAGGCAACCCACTTTCGCGGAATATCCTGGTTTGCAGGCGCCACCTTCGAAGCCGGTCTTGAGCTGCGATCATGCCAGTTCGACAATGATGCCCGTTTTGAAAACACAACATTTCTGCAACCGGTCATCGGAAACCACGCGGAATTTCGCGGTGTCGCATGTTTCGATGGCGCTCGGTTCGATGAGCGGTGCGATTTTAGCAACATCGTCAGTTACGGTAACTTCGCATTGCAAAATGCCCGCTTCGTTCAATCCGCGCTCTTCAAAGGAGCCGAATTCATGGGTGGGTTGTGGTGTGATCACTGCCAGCTCCCACATGAAACCGATTTTGATGCAGCCCAGGTCCATGGCCGCCTGTGGTTGCGCAATGCACAGCGTAACCAGAACAGCTTGCCCCCCGAAACCTTTAACATGTCGTTCGGCTATGTCTGGGCGTAAAAACTAAAAGAACAGGAGACCGAAATGTCGAAGTTGAAAATTGGAATTTGTGGGGGTGGAGTTGGCGGCTTATGCACGGCGCTGGCATTACAGCGCGATGGACATAGCGTGACAGTCTTTGAACGCAGTCTTCAATATGGTCGCGTAGGCGCAGACGTCAATCTGACCCCAAATGCTGTGCACGCATTGGATAGTCTCGGCATCGGAGATGAGTTGCGTAAAACCGCTGCACGTCCCACTTATCGCATCAGCCGCACTTGGGACACAGGCGAAGAAACATCACGTCTTCCAATGAGTTCTGCAGCAGAAGATCGCTATGGTGCGCCACAGCTGACCATTCATCGTTCCGATCTGCTCGCTGCGCTGGAAGCGAAGCTCTCGAACGGAGCGGTTCAATTTGGAAAAAAGATTAGCTCGATCGAACAAGACGACGATCAGGCGTGGCTTGTCTTCCAGGACGGAACACGTGAGTCCTTTGATGTGGTCATCGGCGCTGACGGTATCCACTCCGTTGTCCGCACCGCACTTTTTGGGCCGGATACGCCGAAATTCACCGGACTTGTTTCCTACAGAGCGGCCTTCCCGCGAGACAAAGCTGCGTCACTTCCCAATCTCGATGCATTCACCAAATGGTGGGGCGCAACGTCTGACTATCAGATTGTAACTTTTCCGCTTACGAGAGGAGAAGAGATTTTTGTTTTCGCAACCATACCACAAAGCGACTGGGTGGAAGAAGGTTGGACCTTACCCGGCGACGTGAACGAGCTGCGCGAAGCGTATAAAGGCTTCCACCCCGAAGCGCGCGCCTTGCTCGATGCCTGCGAACAAGTCACAAGATCAGCCTTGCATGTGCGCGATCCCATGGCGCAATGGGCAAAGGGCCGCGTGACAGTTATGGGCGATGCCGCTCATCCCATGGTGCCCTTCATGGCGCAAGGCGCCTGCATGGCGATTGAAGACGGCGTGGTCCTGGCCCGTGCCCTTAAGAACAAGTCAAGCAACGCCGTCAATGATGCTCTGGTCGCGTTCGAAACAGCACGTAAGGAACGCACCGCCCGCGTACAGCAAAACTCTTTGGCAAATGACTGGCTGAAAGAAAAGGGTAATGCTGACTGGGTCTATGCCTATAAGGCGACTGAAACAGCCTTTTAAGCCTGATCATAGCCCCGCCGCCATCACAACTCGTGATCGGCGGCGGGTATTTTGATCAGAAAAGCCGGACACAGCTTGCCTTGGGCTCAAACCTGGAATGTCACCTGGATTGGTAGCCAAGACCTTTCGAGATTTCAGCTGCCGCTGCTTGCAAGGCTTTTTCAATTTTTTGTTGCTGAGACTTACCCGATCGAAAATACGAGTCCGGCCCGATCACGTTGATCGCTGCTACCGTTTTACCAGTGTGGTCGTGGACCCCACAAGCGCAGGAGCCAATGCCCTTTTCAAAGGTGTTGACGTTGCGAACCACGTCTTGCTCGCGCTCTATTTTCAACTGAAGAACCAGTGCGTCCAGTGTTGCTGGCGTGTTCTCGGAATAGGCGATCAACTCCTCGTCGGCATAAAGTTTTTCGATTTCATCCCGCGTCAATTGCGATAGCAATACACGACCCATCGTTGTTGCATGAGCCGGTAATCTTGTACCAACACGTACATTGCTTACCAGATGAGCGTTGGGGCTCTCGCGTACGAGATAGATGACGTCTCGCTTATCCAGCATTCCCAGATGCGACGACAAGCCAAGTGCTTCGGAGAGCTTCGCCAATATGGGTCTGGCAACGTTGACAATGTCCCGTTCGTTGATACCTGCCGCAGCAAGCGAAATCAGATCAGGACCAAGTCGATAACCTGCTCCTGGCGCGATCTCCTCGATCCACCGTTCTTCACGTAACGTATTGATAAGTCTGAGCATCGTCGTGCGATTGATCGAAAGGGCCTTGGAAGCGACACTGATATTGCGACAATTATTGCCAGCCGCAATATAACGCAGAACCGAAATAGCACGGGAAACGGGAGGTACGGTATATTGCTCTGCTGGCAAAGCCGTCTCGGCATGACTATCTGAGTTGTTGCCAGGCACGTTTTTTCCTCGACGTAAAGATTTCAGCAGACCTACCCCAATCTCCGATATTTTGAAAGCTTGTAATCTAACAGGATAGGGCATTTAAGGACGTAGATTACCAGTCAGAACTGTGGGAATGCCGAGCCTCCTCATAACAACTTACGATAGCCACGTCATGTTAATCAGAGTGACAACCTAGGTGTTGAAATTAGCACCATTTGGTGATAAACTGACTCAACTGCAGGAGGTAATTTTATGCGTTCAACCATTAATCTTGATGATAATCTCTTGGAAAAAGCCAGATCCCTGACGGGCACAAAGGAGACAGCCGCTTTGGTCCGCCAAGCGTTAGAAGCACTTGTGCGCGTCGAGACTGGTAAACGGCTTATCGCTCTTGGAGGTACCATGCCGGACGCTGAAGCCGCCCCCCGCCGTCGGAGCTCAGTGAATAAGTGATATTAGCAGATACTTCCATTTGGATTGATCATTTCCGCCGAGGTGATAACGATCTTGTAAAAATTATTGGTAACGATCTTCTGCTTTGCCATCCGGCAGTCATTGGCGAACTTGCTTTGGGCAGCCTACGCGACAGGACCGCTGTGTTAACTTTTCTCCGCGCACAGCGTGAGACTATCGTAGCAACCCACGACGAGGTTATGACTCTCATTGAGAGGCATAGCGTTTTTAGCATGGGTATTGGCTACACGGATGCCCACTTGCTCGCTTCTGTCCTACTTGATCAGCGCACATCACTTTGGACCCGAGACAAGCGGCTCAAGCTAGCGGCCCTCAAAGCTGGCGCTGCTCTTTATGAGCCCTTTCACAGTTAAAAAGAGTATAACGCCATCCGCTTGATCCGCCATTTTGATGAGCTCGAACGGGTGACACGGTCTTGAAGGGGACCGGAAGCAGAAAGTCCGCTTCGGCCAAAAAATGTGCTGAAGGGGGCATAATGAGCTGTCGGCATAACCACCTGATTGCCAGTCAAGAATTTCGTCAATCACTGGAAAATGAGTCGTCCGCTGAAGTCTGCAATGTCATTAACCTGGCGAGTACTCGAAATCGACCCCGTTGGATACCAGCGCAAATATGATTGCATTGCCATTGGCCTTAACGCACGCGCTGATGACCGATCATCATTCTTCTCGGTTATCTATAAATGTCAATTCTCGGTAGCTGCCATTGCGCGCTGGCACAGCTTTTGTTCGATAGAACGCATCGGCTTTCGGCAGACAGATCGGACCCCTGATAACCCTTATGTCATGCTTATAGTCACTAAAGGGGATGATAATGAGATAGATGAACCGTCGGGTGCGATCAATCAATAAGATGCCGTTGGCATCCTCTGGAACAGGATAACGAGGTGTGACGTCGTAACCACGAAAGTCACCTCTGCCGTGCCGCCATAAAGCTTGCACGGCATTGTCGTATGCTTCGATATGACAAATTTCGTCCCAATGCACTTCTGGAAACATGTCCGAAAAGGCTTCGACCGCTCCAACATTCAATTGGAGCCTAGCGACGATACGCTCACTGTCCAAAGACGGTTGAGAACTGCATCCGGCGAGTAGAAGCGTTGCAGCGACAACCGGTATTATAATTTTTACTTTGATTGGTAACACCCGTCCCATCCCAAATTCACTTAGTTTGCCCAGCCGCAATATGGCTCCTAAAAGGTTCCAGTTTCAATGAGCGTCAAAGTCCATTGCGACCGCAATGGGGCCGATAGCCGACTATCCGCTGCTGGGACACCCAGCACTGAAAGCGGACGTCGGAGTTTTTGCCGCTAAGGACCGGGATGAGGCCCTAGTCGGTCGGTCCGATTTCAGTTGTCGCCCAAAAGATTGCTGACACGGCGCGCGACTGCCATCTATGATGCCTTCCGACAGTTTTGCGACCGTCCCAATTCCATTCTCGATTACCGGAAGTAGACAGTGAAGAGTTACAGCAACTTGGACTTAGACACTTAGACTGCGCCATTAGCGTACGTGAAACGCAAAAGTTACGTATTGGGATGAGAATCGCACTATAGACAGGCTGTTGTCTATTCCGCCACAGGTGCAGTTGGCGAAAACCAAATGCTTTTCGGCATTATTTGTTTCAATATCTGAGCATGTACGATCTATACAAGCCATTCCGTAACTATATGCGAACGTTCGCCTTGATGCCTGCACTCGCCTGGATGTGGCGCCTTACGCAGCACGTTGAGCATGATCTTCCTCTGTCCTTGACGGGCGCGCCATCCAATACGTTTGGTCGTCCTTTTAAGATCAAAGGCTCGATCCAAATGTGCGAGTGCGGACTTGCTATTAGTTTGGGGAGAAAGACGCGAGACCGGCACCCTTCGGGAGCGTTATGAAACCTTATTCCATGTCAGGTATATCGCCGCATTGAAACAGTGTCGCAGGCGGTCCATATTCTCCAACATCGGGATCGGCTTCGCGGCTCCATGCGACTACACCGACATGTTTACCCTGCAGCGATTGTGCCTCACGTAAAGCGCGGCCCTCTGTTTCAAATGCCATAGGTTCGAACGCCGGAACTAACTCTCCAACTCCGTTACGGTCGAATGCCGCAACCACGATAAGCCGCGCATTGGTCATCTAATCTTACTTTCCGTCATTGTTCAAATCCAACTCCGGATTACTATCAGCCTTAGTCTGGCTCTTCTTTTTTGAGAGCCTGCCAATCTTAGGTTCTACAGGGCGGTCAGGAGTGCTCGTAAACTTAATGGCCATAATCGTTTCAAATCTCAATTAGGAATGTTGCTTTTTTGTTCTCGTGTCGCCTGTATGTCAGATATTTTTGCACATGTCCAACGATTGCTAGAAGCACCGCATTGGTCAGCACCAAAAGAGCTCATCGCAGCGAGAATCGCATGGGGTTGGCCTGCGTGCAAAATGGAATATGTAGCGAACAGGCTTATAGTGATCGACCTCGCGATCACTGCTCCATTAATTTCACCGAACTAAAATGCGTGCCGAATACCTAGGGGCGACCGCATAAATGGCGGTCGCCACCTCATCGCTGTGCCAACAAAGCAACTCAGTCGCTATTAAGAATTGGGGTCACCGCATTTCGTGGCCGCGTCGGCGCGGCCTTTCGTTTCGGCTTTGGCAAAAGGCCCTCGCGTTGCGCTCTCTTTTTTGCGTCTTTGCGAGCGCGACGGATGGCTTCGTCTTTCTCGCGGATGCGTTTTTCTGACGGCTTTTCATAAGCGCGGCGTTCTCTCATTTCACGAAAAACACCTTCGCGCTGCAATTTCTTTTTTAGTACACGGAGTGCTTGGTCGACATTGTTATCTCTAACGAGTACCTGCAATTTCTATCCTACTCTTTTGAAAATTTGCTGCGCTCGCGCTCCAAACGCGCAGCTCGGAGCCGGACGGTTTTTGCGTCAACTGCTGCTCTTTCGTTTTCCAGAATGCCTTTGGCAGTCTTGTCGGTCACAGCGTTTTTTGTTTCCATACGTGTGCGAGGCTGCTTGAAGAGCGTTTCTTTGGTGGGCTCACCCATCTTATACTGTCCTTCCGGCTGTTGGATCCGCATTCGGGTCAGAAAAACAGGGCCAAATAAAAAAGGTCGGGCAGACCCGACCTTCCAATTGTCTCAACGAGCAATGCCAGTACATCCGTGGTCAAAGACCGGAGACAATATCATTGCCCTATCAAAGAGCCTGAAGATTATCGGCAGCCTTCTTGCCCGAGCGGCGATCGGCAACGAGTTCGAAGCTTACTTTCTGGCCTTCATTGAGTGTATGCAAACCCGCACGCTCAACAGCCGAAACATGAACGAACACATCCGGCGAGCCATCATCAGGTTGAATAAATCCAAAGCCTTTTGTGCCATTAAAGAATTTTACTGTTCCGTTGGTCATATTGAATATCCTTCAAATCGAACGGTTAAATAATAACGAAAATTAATTCGCTGCGAGTTATACGATTTGAGAGAAAAAGAAGGGCTTTGAATTTTAGCCTCGTCGTTCGATAACAAAGTCGATGCGTGTCATATAGCGTTAACCAACGCTTTCTACAAGATCAGGACTTTCATTTTATTAAAACGTGATTTTATAATGTAAAAAGAACCCCGCAGCGAAAATCGTGCGAGGCTGGAAGTCATATGTCATCGGCAAGCGAATTTTATTTTTAGAAGCGAGAAAATCAAGCGGCGATTCACTCGCTATATTTTTTTCTGCAGCGTCGGGGCGCGCCAAAAGCTCTGAAAACGTGTCTTCATTATTGTTGGAGAACGTCACTCTCAAACCGTCTTTCAACGCCTCTGCTATAGCTTGCGATGGGAGATCACGAGGTCTCACGCCCGCAGCAAATCGTCTCGCCGAAAGGTATGGTTTTGCAAAGTCTGTCATGTGCCCAACGTCTTTATCATTCTCAGCACAACAAGCTGGTGGCGGCTATGTTTCAATAACGAGCACACCGAAATCTATATTCTGCAAAGCCCGTTAAATCTCCCAACCAGTAAAGCCACGCTTGGAAAAGGTGGGTACTAGCAGTGAACGCCTGCTCGGCTCGGAAAATGATGTAGGCACAAGAACTCAATTTGGCACCGAAAAACAACTTAAAATTAAAATTTATAAAGAATTCTCGCAAAAGTTGATTGCATTGGTGCTATAATCAAAATCCAACGCATAATTATGTGCGTTCGATCATTGAAGATCGGATACTTCATGAACAAGTTTGAATGGTTAAAGCCCGCACTCGGCGGCGCATCGGTTGGTGCCATTGCGGCAATTGCTATCGGGTTTTCCGTAGGTGGGTGGGTCACACAAGGCACTTCTGAGCGCCTGATTGCATCCAACACGACCGACGGGGTAGCACTCGCTCTGACGCCTTACTGTCTTGAAAAATCGAAAAACGATCCGGCCGTTGTAAACATCCTGGCTGATTTTAAGGCCGCACCAGCTTACTCCCGCCGTACTTTTATCGAGAAGACAGGGTGGGCGACACCGTTGGGAGTACAGCAACCCAATACCGCGCTCGCTACTGCGTGCGGCAACGAACTCGCCAAGGCGCTTTAATGTGGCCGGGAAACCGACCCAGGAGGCTATAATGAGTAAACAACTTACCCGTAGCATCAATTTGGAAACTGTTTCTGTACGTCCACGGCACGATGAGGACACGACGGCCAGCAGAAGCGATCTCAGAAATGCTCATGAACAAATGACTTCTCCATCTAAAGATTGGTCGCAGCTTGCGAATATTCTCCGGCGTTCTTGCGGCGGTTTCTCACGTACCCGGTCGCCACGTCATTCTTTACCGAGGAGCAAACGCAATGGCTAATGACACCACAGCTCTAGAACGAAAGGTTCTTGCACATGAGCAGATACTTCAGGTTCTCATCGGGCATCTAGCCGAGACCGAACCCAAATTTCTGGATCGACTTAAAGCAGTATTCACGCATCATCATATTCTTGGCTCCAATGAACTGAACTACGTTAATACAGCGCAGTATGCGGAAAAATTCATTCATGAAATTGAGAAGATGCAAAAGTATAAGGCAACGCGTTGATTTTCGCCGGCTCACGATTATCTAATAAAAATTCTGAGCCGATTATTTTTAAATAAATAAATGTCAGATGTCTGCTTGCGATTTAATTCGAAAAGGCGCACTGTTTATTATGCACAGCAATTGAAACGGGCGCTGTCGTTGGGAGAGAGCAATCTCCTGCCCCAAAATGAAGGGGACATGCGATGTCTTCCGCTTCACGTCTATCCTACTTTGGCCCAGAAGATTTCCCTTCGCTTCGTGCTTTCCTGCAACGTTCCGGATATTCGCTGGAGGGTTGCGAAAAACCAGAGATTCGCCTGGAAGCCGCCAAACACCTTTGTGAAATTTTCAGCGCCGGAAGCCATGATCCTGTGCAGATGCTGGATATGCTTTTGGCAATCCGCGCCCAACGGCTATCACAATCCAATCAAAGAGAACTGGAAGCCTGGGAGAATGAGGGTGGCTATACGGCCCCGCAAGTCACTGCAAAATCCTTGGTCTTGCGATGGCCTCCTCGAAAGCGGCTCCGATTGAGGTTGGCCCATGGCTGATAATCCGCGTTTCCTGACGTCGGGCTGAATATGGCGACTTCGAGTGGGGATCGAGAGGCCTGTTTCACGAGGAACTTACCGGGCTGGCATCGTCTCAATGACACGTGATCAATCTGGCGAGGATAAAATGTCAGCCCAAAAATCTTTGGATCGTAAATTGAGCGTGTATCTGATCGCATTTCTCATCATATGCATCGACATCGGATTGGTCGCGTGGGTGCTCGGTTCCTACGTCTATTAAGTACTGGTATGCGATGTCCTAAAACGTCTGCTTTCCAACTATAATGAAGTCAGCATTTCCATGTATTCCGACGTTATTTACATCTACGTTCAGCAAGCCGTTGCCTTTTTCCGATGATAACTGAACAAGATCTCCTAGATAAGCTTGCCGGAGTATATCCATGCTTGCCCACAAGACGCCCTTTGTAAACGTCTTCTCACCTTCCGTGAGTATGGAAATACGGTAGCCAACAGAACCGAGGTTCTTTCCTTCGCAATACAAATTGCCTATTGAACTAAATGTAGACGTTGGCATGATTGTACCCCCGATAGGGGCTGTGTCTCCTCACCAAGCAAAGTGGGAGACACAGCTATAACTAATGCCGTTTGGTTTTGATCAAATCATTGGCAGGAGTAGGAAAGCGACCTGAAACAACATCTGTTGACGCAGTTTTCTCCTTCGTCTTATCTTTCTTTGGCTTTCTTATTTCTCGGTTACTTCTTTTCTGACCACGGGGCATTTTGAAAACTTCCTGTTTTTGAGGAATTAACTAATTCTTTCATACCGGACCAATCCAGTGATGGTTCAAATCACCGCTGGAGATACTTCCACGTTCTCACGGGCATGTTGCCGAGAAAGCTGCGGCATCGCTCACGATGGTGAGCGTCCAGATTGAAATTCCTGAATGAGTAGCCTTGCTGCGGATATGTGAGCGGCACGGTTTTCTGCTGTATCGTAAAGCCGATAGCCGGCGCGTCGCAGTATTTCACGCATCATTCGAAAGTCGGTAGGTCCAAGGTAGGGCTTGATAATTTTGGAAGACATTTCGTCCTCCTTGTATTGGGGCTGGAGTATGCACTCGCAACCGACAGCGCCCGTTTCAAAAGCTGTCGAGACATGCACCATGCGCTTTAAATATGAGCAAAGCAACTGAGGCTGAATTGCGACGGCAGATCGGCTCAATCATTGCATAAGAAGCTACTTCACCTCCACGGTGATGCGATAGGAAGTTTGCCGAGCCTGTGAATAGACCTCGCGAGCGGCATCGTAGATCAGTTTCCGTGAGGCGTCGAAGGCAGCAAGAAGCGATGATTCCGTCGCTGCTATGACGCCATTCTTCTCCAGAGCGGGCGGGGATGCGGACTAAAACTTGGACCACCAGGAGGTAGTTCATGTATTCCCATGCAGACAGAATTCGCGCCGTTGAGCTGTATATCCAGCTTGGCAAGCGAGTTAAGGCGACGATCCGCCAATTGGGTTATCCGACAAAGAATGCGCTGAGAAACTGGTATCGCGAATACCAGCAACATCAAGACCTGCGTGTTGGTTGTGTGGCTCGCGCACCGAAGTTTTCTGAGGCCCGGAAGCAGGCGGCGCTTGAACACTACCGCACTCACGATCGCTGTATCTCTGCGACGATGAGGGCGTTGGGCTATCCAGGTCGTGGAACTTTGACAGCATGGGTTCGAGAAGCGTTTCCAGAGACGAGGACTTCGATGGTCGGTCGCTCCTGGC